>CAJQQY010000001.1 GCA_905480595.1 uncultured Saprospiraceae bacterium
CGATTCGACGCAACTCGCTACTGGATTGTTCAACGCCAAGGGAAATTTCTCGTTTCCATTGGCGATATTGGCCTGACAATAAAATTGCATCATCTTGTTTTGGAGAATCCGTTTTTTTGGTGTAATCGACAAGAAGAGCGATTGCTTTATCTGTTTCTCCTTTTGCAATGTGATTTTTTATTTGTTCAATTGTATCCATTGAAATCATAGGTTTTTAATATGGTGAATAAGTTAATCCTTTCCTAAATATCTCTTTTTTTTTATAAAACAATTACCAATTCGTCAATCTTTTTTCTTGAACAAAATATTTTATAGATTTTTTGTTTCCGATTTAATCAACTTTTCCGAATCTTTTCCTCAATCGAAGTCGTCGAGTATCCTTCCTTAAATGCTAAACTTTTCACTTCTCCACCGTTCGCCAAAACGATATCTGAACCCACAATTTGCTTAGGTTTCCAGTCGCCACCTTTGACGATCACATCAGGCAAAATAATTTTTATTAGTTCCAAAGGAGTATCTTCTTCAAAAACGACAACCGCATCTACAAATTCCAAAGCAGCTAATAAATGCTGCCGCGTGGCTTCATCATTGATTGGTCGATGTTCTCCTTTTAGTCTTTTAACTGAAGCTGCGGAATTTAAACCTATGACCAATCGATCACCTAAATCACTCGCTTCCGCCAAATAATGAATATGCCCAAAATGTAAAATGTCAAAACAACCATTCGTAAAAATGACTTTTTCACCAGCTGATTTCCATTTAGAAACTGATGCTTGAATGGTTTCCCATGATTGTATTTTGGCTTGTATTTTTTTAAACATGAGGTAATGTTTTATTTTTCTTTAAAAGCAGAATGTACAGGAGTATAATTTCTATTGAGCAAAAATAGCAACGCCACCGAAATCAAACCGAAAGCAATATTGCAAAATATTTGAATCGAAAAGAAAGCAATATTTGCGAATGAGAAAGCATCATATTGATTGATTCCATAAATTCCTAACGCTGCAATGACCAACCAATGATAAGTTCCCATTCCTCCTGGAGAAGGAATCACGATACCAAATGCTCCAAAAACAAAAACCATCAAAGCAACTACAGGAGAAAGATTGGTAGTAGGCTCAAATGAAAAGAAAAATAGATAATTCATCAAAAAATACATCGCCCAAATAAAAACGGTATGAAATAAAAATTGACCGGGTGATTCTAATTTTCTAACGGATAAAATCCCTTCCCAAAAACCTAAAACGAGTTCCACAACTTTTTTATAAAAAGCTGTTTGCATAATTTTTTTTCTAAAAATGAAAAAGATAATTAATCCTAAAACTCCAAGTCCTAGTATGCCCAAAAAAATTGGTTTGGAAAAAAGTCCACCTTCTTTTTTATCTGTTGCCATATTTTCATTTAGCCAAGTCCACAAGGTATCGTACTCGAGCAAAAAGGCAATTCCAATAAAAATCAACAACATGATTACATCCATAATTCTACCTAAAACAATCGTTCCCATTCCTTTTTCAACAGGGACTTTTTCTGCATGATGTAGTGCTGCGGCTCGTGCAACTTCGCCCATTCGAGGAATAAATAAATTGACAAAATAAGTGATGAAGACAGCAATAACACTATTGTATAATTTGGGTTGATAACCTAATGGAGCCAAGGTTAAATTCCAACGCATTGCTCGACTGATGTTACTTAATGAAAACGCAAATAATGCAGCAATAATCCAAACAGGCTTAACACTCCAAAAATCATCTTTTATCTTTTGTAAAAAATCACAATCCTCGGGAGTAATTCCCTTTAGTGCACATTCTGCCAAGTATGCATCATTATAATTATTATAGATATAATACAGAATGGTAAAACCAATTGTAAAAGAAACGATGATGAAAATGATATTGCGGATAGTATTTTTCACAGAGGAATATTTTTATTTCAAAAGTCTTTTAACGAAAAAAAGGTGTATTGGTTTTTAGAAAAAAACAATACACCTTTTTTTGGAGTAAATATTACTTAAGGTCGGATACTATCCTCTTGCCATTTGACGAGGTTGGGGCACCCTGCATATGCTTTGTCAATTTTAATGTAGGTACTATTGATTTTTTCTTCAATCCAAGTGCTCATAAATTGAGCTTTGCGTTCTTCAATTGCACCTGTTCGAATTTTACTATAATCCTGTTTTAGATTAGCTCTATGAGGATCGGTTCGAGATTGCAAATAAATTAATCGATACATCACATCTCCTCGCTCTTCAAATTCGATTGGTTGAGAAACTTCTCCTACCTTCATGGTATCGATGGTAAAATATATATCTGGATCCAAATCAGCGATTTCGAAAAAAGTATTTCCAGTTTTTGGATTTACCATTCTTCCATCGTTGTTGAAACTTTGTTGCTCTTTATCAGAGTATAATTTTACAGCAAAAGAGAAACTTAAAGAGTCCGCAGTAATCAAATTTTTAACGGTATCCAAAATACCTAAAGATCGAATTTTATCTTCTTCGGTTAATTGTGGTCGCAATAAAATATGACGAACATTAATGGAGTTTCCACGACGATCTAATAATTGCATAAAGTGATATCCAAAATCAGTTTCAATAACTTCTGAGTATTCATCTTTTTCTAAGTTGTAAGCAGTTGCTTCAAATTCAGGAACATAACTTCCTCTTTTTGCCCAACCTAAATTTCCACCTTGTTGTCCTGAACCTAAATCTGCAGAATATTTTTTAGCTAACTCCGCAAAGTCTTCTCCATCTTCAAGTACTCTTTTTCGAATGTCCTCCAAGGCTGCTCTAGTTCTGTCTTTTTCACCTTGATTGACTTGAGGTTTGTAAACAATTTCTCCTAATTCTACCTCTGAATTAAAGTAAGGTAAACTGTCTTTTGGAATTCGGGCATAGAATGCTTTTACTTCTGAAGGCGTAACTGTAGCATCTTGCATCACCGATCCTTGCATTCTTTCTACAAGTAATTTATTTTTCAAATCTTCTCTAAATCGACTTTTTACTTCCGCAGTTGATTGGCCATAAAAATCTTCAAATTGTCGAACATCTCCACCCATGTATCCTAAAATCTGATCAATCCGAGCAGTCAATTGTGCTTCCACTTCTTCATCTCCCACTTCGATACTATCCAATCGAGCTTGATTCAACATCAAACTTGAAGCAATTAAATTTTCGAATAAGTTACATTTTGCTTCTTCAGGAATATATCCCCGCTCTTCTGACATTTGAGCATACACTTGCTCCAAATCAGATAATAAAACATATTCATTCCCCACGTTTGCAATGATCTTATCAATCACTTTTTTGTCTTGTCCTAATATGAAATTAGAAGACATTAAAACGACAAAAAAGAATAACAATAATTTTTTCATAAGAAGTTTTTTTGGATGTGAGATTTTGGGAAATGAGTATTGAAAAATCCATATACTCAAGTCTCAACATCTCAATACCTTTTTATTTTGTAAATATTTTAACATTGTTTTTACTGGTCTCTCTATCGTAGAGCTCTTCCTTTCGTTGATCCAGTAAAACCATTTTTCTTTTATGTAAAATCACCTTTTTGATTTGATCTTGGATGTAACCTAAAGGTGCTAATTCTTTACTTGATTTTTTTTCTAATACTTTTAAAAAGTAAAAGTAGTTTTCATCTGATTGATTTAAATTCTGATTCGGATTTAAACTATAGCTATTCGGGACTTGTGTTTTCAAATCACTTTGTTGATACCAAGCCTTTGGATCCAACATATAAAAGTCTGCATTTTGAGCTGCATAATCTTTCATCTTTTTAAAGTTGTCTGGATTATTACCTGGCCACCAAGTTTGTAATTGATTTATGTTTGGAGCAGACTTTGGAACCTTTATGAGGAAACAACGAAGAATATTTGATTGGAGTTGGTACTGTTCTTTATTTTTTTCGTAATACTGAGCAATTTCTTGTTCTGAAATAACAGAGTCCAATTGTGTTTCTACTAAAAACTGTTCGTAATTATGGCGAATTAAAGACATTCGATAATCTCTCACCAACTCATCAATGTTCAAATCTGCAGGAATATTTTTTTCAGCTTCTTGCATCAAAAGTGTTTCGCGCGTCCATCGTTCCACTTCCGCATTAATGATTTTGGTACTGTCTTCAGGAGTTGCTCCTTCAGGAACCATCCCTTCTAATTCAGATAAAAACAATTTCTTAGAAAATACTTTTGCTAATTCCACATCATTCTCTTCCGTAGTTTCTTCGACAGGCGTACAGCTTGCCAAAAAGCAAATAGTCAAAATGAAAAGGAAGGAGGGAAATCTTAGCATGTTTATTTTTTAACGGTGAACTGTTAACGGTGAACTGTTAGGATCCTTTCTTTAGGGGTAACAGTTCACCGTTAATCATTAACAGTTACTTGATGAGTGTTTGAAAAACTTCGTCATTGATTTTTATATCGTAAGTTTTTTTCAATTCTTTAACCCATTCTCTTTCTAGGTGATCTTGATAATCCGCTACAACATATCCACGAGCTTCTTTCAAAGTCTTTGGACTAGGAGGAAGGATCTTTTCAACTTTTAGGAAGTTATGAGATAAATCTCTTTTATTAATTTCAGTTGCAGAAATAGACCCTTTTTTCCAAGGCAAATTATTAACGACTTTATTTTTTCCTTGCTCCACAATTTCAGTTCGATGAGATAAGATTTTCTTCCCATCCTTGTTGTATTTTTTCAAAGTCTTTGCAGGAGATTTTTTCCTAGAATATTTTCTCACTTTTGATAAGCATTTTACTTCGTCTTTTTTCAAAGAATAAAAACTCACTTCAGCTCTTTCATTCCAAAAATATTTTCGATTCTTTTTGTGTGTTGCAAAGTATTGTTCTAAGCCAACTGAATCTTGAGATGCTTTATCCCAAACTAAAATTTTAGTTGCTTCAAAAAGTAAAATCCCTTCTTCGTATTCTCTCATTAATGCTTTGAACTCAGGATATTTTTTATCCAATTGTTGTTCTTCATACTGCATTAAAGTTTCTGAAACAAATTTGTTATATAAAAAATTGACTACTTCCAACCTAGATTTACTTCTTCCTAATCTTAATCGATCTCTAGAATTTTTTTGAGAAAAAGTTTCGAAGTTTGCAATGGTATATTTTTTATCTCCACTAATTGTAAATAAAACATCATCTGCATTTTTGTAACCAGGCTTCCATCTGTGAGTCATAAATTCATCTCCAACCAATGAAGCAAACATATTGTATGCTTTTCGATCTTCGGTGAAATTCGCTTCTTTTTTAATTCGATTGAGCATAGATGTTTTAGCCATTTCGTAGCGACTATCTTTTTGAACTTTAGGTTGCAATTTTCTTTTTGCAATATCGAAAGATTCCATTGGTTTTTTTCTCAATCGCTTGATGATATGCCATCCTGCTTTAGTTTCAACCGGACCAGTATAACTTCCGTCAGTAGTAATTCCGAAGGCGGCATTTTCAAAAGATTTCTCATATTTATTGATTCCAAAAAACCCAATATTTCCACCTTTGCTTGCAGAAATATTATCTTGAGATTGAGCTCTTGCTAATACTTCAAAATCAGCTCCTGCTTGCAATGCAGCATAAATACTATCAATTCTTACTTTAGCAGCAGCGCCATTATCTTTAGGATCTTTTCTGATCAAAATATGGGCAGCTTCCACTTCACCTCGTGCTGGTCGACTTCCATTCACTTTAATGATATGGTAACCGGCTGCAGATTTTACAATTGTAGATTCACCTTTTTTTAAACTGTAAGCTGCTGTTTCGAAATCATAAAAACCATCAGGTAATAGTGCAGTCAAGTAACCGATATTACCCCCATTATCTTTTGCTGATTTATCATCAGATTTTTCGGCAGCTAATTTTGCAAAATCAGCACCTCCGTCAATTGTTGTTTTTAAACTAGTGATTTTATTGAAAGCAGCTAAGGTATCTTTCGGAGTAGCAGTAGGTGGTACCAAAACCATGATGTGACTAATGTCGATATCTTTTAATGATCGATCGTAAGCTTCTTTTACCAATCGCTCAGTCACTTCTTTATCTACCAAATATGAGTTAGCCAATTGTTTTCGGTATCCTGCTAATTCTTGTTGTAAAACTGGAATGGTATCCAATTTCATCTCCTTCGCCCGCTGTACTTTTAATTTAAATTTGACATATAAATCCAAGTATTCTTCGAGAGATTTTTTAGAAAAATTAGCTTTGTCACCATTCGTTTTGGTATAAATATATTCAAATTCAGAAAGGTGAACAGGATTGCCTTCTACAGAAAACAAAACAGGGTCATTCGTTTGAGCAAACGAATTTTGAAATCCAAAAAATAGAGTAGCAACTAGTGCTAAAAAAAATCGCTTTGACATTATAATTTCTTTTTAAAGTTTTAGCTTTTTATAAAAAAATAAGACTGTGAATTATTGAAATTTTTAAAGTAAAAAATATGCTTTTCTAACGTTTTAGAAAAACACCGCAAAATTAGCAATTCTAAGTACAAAAAGGCAATAATAGAGGCTTAATGTTTTTTTAGATAATGCAGTTTTGTCGGGTAGTTTTTATTAAAAATGTCCTTTGATTTAACGTCAAAATTTTCATTTTTGATATTGATGGAAAAATGTTTTTAAAAAATCCCAAAAATACTCATCAGGTGATTTCAAAGTCACTTTGTTATATACAAAAAGCCTAGCTGAATTAACAACTAGGCTTTTTACATTTTATTATTTTAAAATTATTCGTTTTCCAAAAGTGATAACTCCATAGCTATTTTATAAAACCACTCTTCTTGTTGTTCTTTATCCAAACTGTGTCGTGACATCAAGTCAAATGCATTTTGCTCTGTTCTCCAATTGTCAATAAATGAATTAACAAAGGTTTCAAATTCAACTTCTTCACCACATTTAAATTTTCGTTCTTTTAAAGATTTCCTTAATCGTCTTGCTGCTAACTCTGTGATATCAAAATGAATTTGTTCGTGAATTAAATGATGATCGGTGAGCGCTTCTTCTTTTACCCATGATTGATCTTTTTCAAAATATGCTTGAACTTTAAATGTAATTTTACCATCCTTGCATCCTTTGTAATGAATAATTCCTGAAGAGGTTAAAGCGGAAATAGCTTCGTAATCAAATCGAGGTTCGCCTGTAAAATCATCCCAAGTGAGACGATAATCAGAGGACCAATAAATGACATCATTAGAGTCTGCGCTACTTGCAAAGATGATCATAAAAAGTCCGAGCAAGAGGTGAAGACCAAATTTTTTCTTTTTCATGAGATTCTTTTTTCGAGTTTGTAAATTGTTTTCAGAAAATCGTGTAAGTATTTCATTGGTTTTTTAGAAAAGTAAATATTCACCTCATGAATTTTTTAAATTGGAGACGTGTGGTAAAAATTACAATTCAAGAGAAGGATCCCAAAAGTGTTTTTTGAAATCTACGATGGTATCATTTTTTACTTCGACACCTTCGTTCTCTAATAATTGTTGCATCATTGTTGGGCTTGGAAAATGATTCCGACCGCTGAGTTCGCCTTTTCGATTGACAACCCTGTGAGCGGGAACATTCCCATCTGTAAAACTTTTATTCAATGCCCATCCCACCATTCTTGCCGAACCTAATTCTAAATAATTAGCAATAGAACCATAGGTACTAAATCGACCAAAAGGAATGAGACGAGTAACTTCATAAACGTCTTGAACATAATTTCTTTTTTCCATAATTGAGTTGAAGTTATTTTATTTAAAAATAGATCTGCTAAGGTAGTTTTATCAAAATTTGAAAAAACATAATCAGGAATCTATTTCTAAAATAACTACTTTTACCTCTCTTTAGGAAAAAAATAGAGTGCTAAACTGAGGGAGAAATTGTGAAATTGTATTGTTCGGTAAGGTTCTCGATTTATTCTAAAAGGAATATATTATGATAATGTCAAATACTATTCTTTTCATATTGTTTTGAATAAACTATTTTAAGCATAACGAGAAATGTATAAAATAATTTATGTCGGAATAAAATTTCAATAAAATCATTTTTAACAAAATCACATAAATAATGTTAAAAGTCAAGGTTAAGGCAAGTCAAATTACAAATTTAACCGATGCTCGATATTTTGCTGCATGGGAAGTGGAGTGGTTAGGGTTCAATTTTGATCAAGGTTCAGAGCATTATATTTTGCCACAAAACATGAAAGCGATTAAAGAATGGGTTGAAGGAGTTCAAGTTGTGGGAGAATTTTCATTTGCTTCTGCGGAGGATATTAATGAAGCAGTTGAGTTGTTAGGATTGAATGTAGTTCAAGTTGGAATGTTTACCGAGGTGTCTGTTTTGGAAAAAATAACTGCAGCGCCAATTATTAAAGAAGTGGTCATTTCTCCAGAAGTGGATGAGGTAAGTTTGGAAAATCACCTTGAACAATGTGCACCCCACGTCGAGTATTTTTTATTGTCTTTTGAAAAAAGTGGAACGACTTGGGAGAAGCTAAAAAATGGTGAATCACAAATTGGAAATGTATTGTTAGGAAAATTATGCAAAAAATATAAAATCATTTTAAGCATCAATCTTTCGCAAAATTCCTTGGATGAAATTTTAGCGATTCCGAATTTGCATGCATTAAATGTGAAGGGAGGAGAAGAAGAAAAGGTTGGAGTGAAATCGTTTGATGAGTTAGATGAGATTTTTGAATCCCTTGAAATATTAGTGTAGTTGGATTCCCTGAGTCCAGTATTTGTTAATTTAAAATACTGGACTCAGAAGAACTAACTTCTTGAGGACTGGATTCGAAGTCCAGTTGATTGTCTTATCCTAACAATGCTCTTACAACTCCAGAAATAGTTTTTCCATCAGCCTTTCCAGCTAATTGTTGCGAAGCCATTCCCATTACTTTTCCCATATCTTTCATTGAAGACGCACCCGTTTTTTCGATGATTTCTTTGATGAAATTTTCGAGATCGGCAGCATCCATTTGCTTTGGTAGATATTTATTCAATACGTCAATTTCTTCTCTTTCTTTGATCGCCAAATCTTCTCGACTTTGCTTTTCATAAATATCCAAAGAATCTTTTCGTTGCTTTACTAATTTTTGAACTAATTTGATTTCACCAGCATCATCTAATTCTTTTCCACTTCCATCTGTTTTGGCTAAAAGGATTGCCGATTTGATAGCTCTTAATCCTCGAAGTGAAACTGCATCTTTTGCTTTCATAGCAGTTTTGATGTCCTCATTAATTCTTACTTCTAAACTCATTTTGACTTTTTTGAATTCTAAAATAAATTCTATTCTAGAATGGTTTTAAAAATTAAAAATATACTTACTAAAAGATTTTTTCAGAAAAAAAGTTCATTATTCTTCACCAAGTGCCTCTTGAATCATAAGCGTCAATTTCACAAAATCCTCAACAGAAAGTTTTTCAGGACGAAGTGTAAATAATTTATTTTGAAATAATTCAGTTCCTGCTTTTTCGTTTTCTTTAAAAAATAATTTCATGGTATTTCTCAACATTTTTCGTCTTTGTCCAAATGCTTGTTTTACCACTCGTCGAAACATTTTGTAGTCGCAACCTAAATCTAAGTTTTCTTTTCGAGTCATTTGAATAACCCCCGATTGAACTTTTGGTGGTGGATCAAAATTCATTCGATCAACAGTAAAAAGGTATTTCCCATCATAAAATGCTTGAATCAAAACACTAATCACTCCATAAACCTTAGAACCTGGTTTTGCCACAATTCGTTCAGCTACTTCTTTTTGAAACATGCCGACCATTTCAGGGATCAATTCTTTGAAGTCAAGCATTTTAAACATAATCTGCGAAGAGATATTATAAGGGAAATTTCCAATTAAACCGAATTGTTGTCCATCGAAAACTTCACTCAAATTTGATTTTAAAAAATCGCCAGAGATGATTTTATCTTCTAACTGAGGAAAGTTCTTTTCCAAAAAACTGACCATATCACGATCTGCTTCGACAACTTTTAGATCGTACTCTTTTTGCAAAAGATATTTTGTCAACATTCCCTTTCCAGGACCGACTTCCAAAACATGACCATATAAATCAGTTAATTGCAATCCATTTGCAATATCTTCTGTGATGATTTCACTATTTAAAAAGTGTTGTCCGAACGATTTTTTTGCTTTCAAAATTTATTTTTTTTAGAATCGGAAGTTTTATTTTAAAAAAATTCCATCGCCTAATTAATTACTTTTTTTAAAATACTTAAAAATTTGATATTCAAGGAGAAGCGAGATTTTTTCATTCTAAAAACATCAATTTACCAACGCTCAAATTTTCGTATTAATTCTTTATATTTGCCCAATTATTTTTAAAAACCAATTTATAATAAATTCAAAAAAAATAGTAACGATTACTGAGTTTGAGTTTTTAGCAACTGATCTTCGACGGGTTACTTTTTTTGAAATCTAAATTCTTCGGATGAATACTAAAATTTCGATATCAAGATCGGATAAATATAAGGATGATCTCATAATTCTTTCTGATAAAAATAATTTAAGTTGGGCGACCGATTTTTTATCAGAATCAGAAGAAGCATTTTTGAAATCTGCTGCAAAGAAAGAAATCAATTTTGTATTTATACCCAATGTGGACAGAAATGTTGTCGTTCAGTTTTTGAAAAAATCAGAAAATGCATCTTATCATAAAGAAGATGTGCGATTAGCTGGCAACGAAATTTTGCAAACACTTTCTAATTATAAAATTTCAAAAATTGAAATTCTTAACCAATGTGAAGAAAATAATACATTGGAATATGTGGAAGGAATGGCTTTAGGGAATTATCAGTTTTTGAAATATTTTAATGATCGGAAAGAAAAAGAAAATTCACTTCGAGAAATCAGAGTTAACAAATCTGCTGCTGCTGAAAAAGAAGTAAAAGATTTGATTGCCGTTTTGGAAGGAACTTGCGAAGCAAGAGATTTGGTGAATGAGCCTTTTTCATATTTGACAGCACCTCAGCTTAGTAAAGAAATTCAAAAAATAGGAAAGGCTTCTGGTTTTTCAGTTCAAGTTTTTGACAAAAAGAAAATTGAACAAATGAAAATGGGAGGAATCCTTGCTGTTAATTTAGGAAGTATTGACCCACCTCGATTTAATATCTTAACTTGGAAACCTAAGAATGCAAAAAATAAGAAACCAATCGTTTTGGTTGGAAAAGGAATAGTGTATGACACAGGTGGATTGAGTTTGAAGCCTACGGCAAATTCGATGGATTTCATGAAATGTGATATGGGAGGTGCGGCAACTGTTATTGGTTCGATGAGTGCAATTGCAAAAGCAAAATTACCTCTTCATGTTATTGCACTAGTTCCATCCACAGATAATCGTCCAGGATTAAATGCGTATGCTCCAGGGGATGTGATCACAATGTACGATGGAACAACGGTGGAAGTTTTGAATACTGATGCAGAAGGAAGATTAGTGTTGGCGGATGCTTTGCATTATGCTAAAAAATATAAACCAGAATTAGTTTTAGATTTTGCAACTTTGACTGGTGCCGCGGCTCGAGCTATCGGGGAAGATGGAGTTTGTTTTATGGGGACTGCTGAAAAAAAGGTGAAAAGTGATTTGGATGAAAGTGGACTTGATGTTTATGAACGATTAGTAGAATTTCCACTTTGGAGAGAGTATGGCGATCAAATGAAATCAAATATTGCTGATCTCAAAAACCTTGGAGGCCCAGCGGCAGGAATGATTACAGCAGGGAAATTTTTAGAGCATTTTACAGGTGGCGAATATCCTTGGGTTCATTTTGATATTGCAGGGCCAGCCTATTTAAAAGCGGCCAATGGTTATCGAACAAAAGAGGGAACAGGAGTAGGTGTGAGGTTGATGTTTAATTTTTTGAAAAAATACAATTCTTAAAAGAGATAAATTTTAATACTTGTTTTCTTGAGCAAGTTTTATTTTTATAAAAAAAACATTTTTTGAAAATGGAAAAGAAAAAAATAGGGATTAGCATAGGAGATATTAATGGAGTTGGATTGGAAGTAATTCTTAAAACAGTTTCGGATAAAAAGATTTTAGATTTTTGTACCCCCATCATTTATGCTTCATCAAAAGTAGTTTCTTATCATAAAAATATGATTGGATTAGAAGACTTTCATTTTCAATCTGTAAGCTCAGGTCAGAAGCCATATCATGGAAAAGTGAATGTAGTAAATTGTTGGAATGAAGATGTAAATATAACCATTGGAGCTCCTTCAGAGAGTGGAGGTAAGTATGCGTATAAATCTTTGGCAGCAGCTACACAAGAATTAAAAGAAGGACATATCGATGCTTTGGTAACTGCGCCAATTCACAAAAAAGGAATGCAGGATACTGGTTTTCAATTTACTGGTCATACAGAATATTTGACCAAAGAATTAGATGGAATTGAAAGTTTGATGTTGATGGTTAATGATGATTTGCGAGTAGGAGTGGTGACAAATCATCTTCCTCTTAAAGATGTTGCAGCTGCGATCACCAAGGAAAAGATCACAAATAAATTAAAGATTTTAAATAAAACATTAAAACGAGATTTCGGGATTGAACGACCTACAATTGCAATTCTAGGGTTAAATCCGCATGCCGGTGATGGAGGGATGCTAGGAGAAGAAGAGGAAAAATTGATTCGACCAATTATTATCGAAAGCAAGAAGAAAGGCTACATTGCCAATGGGCCATTTCCTGCGGATGGATTTTTTGGATCAGGAGATTATAGGAAGTTTGATGGAATTTTAGCGATGTATCACGACCAAGGTTTGGTCCCTTTTAAAGCGCTTTCTTTTGGTGAAGGAGTCAATTTTACAGCAGGACTTTCTGCAATTAGAACTTCTCCAGATCATGGAACTGCTTTTGGTATTGCAGGAATGAATATAGCAGATCCAAGTTCATTTAGAAAAGCATTGTTTCTTGCAATTGATGTAGCAAAGCAAAGAAACGACTACGATGAAAGTCATGAAAATCCAGTAGTTAGCCGAAGTAAAAAATATACTCAAGGCAAAGATGAAGTGATTAAAGATGGAAAGAAAAAATAATAATGTAATTATTTGGTCAGGCAAGGATACTTGGTTGGTTACATTTTTTAATAAAAAGAAAAGAGGCTTTCGGAATTCCGAAAACCTCTTTTTTAAATTATCATCAAAGTAAAGACTTTGGTTGTTTCGTTTGATGTTTTAATTATTTTTTATTCAATAAAATTGAAGAACTATTATTTAATATTCTATTTCCTTTTGAAGCAAATTTTCTCAAACCATCTCCCCGTTGATAATCGTCAGGTAAAACAAATGCTTCAGGAACAGGTAATGAATTAGGAGTCGGATTTGGCTGATGATTACTTGGAAAACTTTGAGCAATAATCAAATCTAACTTAGGTGCATTTTCACTCGCAATAATTGCTGGTTGCTCTTCATGCATCAAATCAAATTCATGTAATTTATATTTTTTGATTGTATTGATCAATTTGTAAGCATATTTCTTATCAGTAGCGTAGCCACACTTTTTTAGACCATGAGCCCATTTTTTATAATCAGTTCGCTCGTAGGTAAACAATCTTTCGTACCTAGGATTGTCCGTCAAAAACTCTGTATGATCGACGTAAGAATCTTCGGCATTATCATAAGATCTGAAGCAAGATTTAATCAATCTTCCATTTTTAAAATCATCATCCTTGATATAAAAAGTTGGACCGTTCCAAGTACTTTTACATTTTATTCCAAAATGATTATTGGCATTAAGTGCTAAAGATCCATTGCCCCAAGAAGATTCCAAAATTCCCTGAGCCAAAGTTATACTAGCAGGAATTCCACTACGATGCATTTCACGAATAGCAATTTTTTGATAGGTTTCGATATAATTTGTAGGTTGAGCAAAACTAATTGTTGAGATTCCGCTAAACAACAAAGAGACTAATCCCCATAAAATAATTTTTGACTTAAACATAGAATAACCTTTTTAGTATTTGAAAAAAATCACTATGAATCAATCTAAAATGAAAGACATTTTAGAATTAGGAGGTTATCTTTCTTTCGGAGGGAGTTGAAAGTTTTGGTTTAGTGATATCAACTCTAATACAAAAACCATGGCAAACACATGAGGAAGAATCATAAATAGTAAGTTTTTTAAATATTTTAAAATAATAATGTGACAAGCTTATTGGTAGATTTTGTTTATTAGAAAAAAGTAAAGAGACAAAATAAAATATTTTTTAATGTGTATTGAGTTGAAAATGAAAAACTTAGTTGTTGGAGAGAATATATTTCAAGAGAAGAGAGGATTTTAGAGCAATTATTTATTAAAAAAATGTTACATATGGTGGATGGAATATTTCTGCGTTTTCAAATTTTTGATTTTAAATAGGTGTGGCACATTAGTTGCAAAATATATCTTATACAACATTTACTCTCCGAATTTTTCCAAGAAAATAAATTTCAAAACATTTCAAAACAAGTTTATATTTGGCTGATTGTGATTTTTTAAACTTTTGTTCTGTAAAAAACTTGCTATTTAAATTTTTATAAATTTTTAAAAAAATAAGTTATTTTTGCACCACGAAAATAAAAATTGAGAAAATATAAGTTCAGTCTATTTGAACGAATGAATTGAATTATTTTTTTAACAAACATTACTTCTTTATATTATGGGTAAGAATACAGATCGAGTAAAAACTCGTTATAACGATAAGGAGTTAACAGAATTTCAAAAGATAATTGATGATAAGTTAGAGGAAGCTAAAAAGCAATTAGACTTTTATCAAAATCAATTAAAAGACATGGCAGATAATCCAGATACTAAAGTAAAAGGTTTGGATGATGGAATGAGTACGGTGGAAAATGAAAGATTGAGTACAATGGCTTTGAGGATGAAGAAGCATATTCAACATTTAGAAAATGCTAAACTACGAATCCAGAATAAAGTATATGGAATTTGTAGAGTTACTGGAAAGTTAATTGCTAAGGAACGGTTGGTTGCTGTTCCACATGCGACATTGAGCATGGAGGCAAAAGAAAAGAGATAATATTTCGAAATATTTAAAAAATATAGATTGTCCCGAATTTTCAAATTGAAGATTCGGGATTTTCTGTTTTACTGTTTTCGCTTCGCTAACGATTCATTTATATAGCGATAGTTTAGCCGTTAGTGAAGCGAAAACAGTTGAACAGGAAGTTATTCTTTCAACGTTACTTATGTATATTTGCGCCTGTTTTAAGTCAATTTAGGCAAATCATAAATTTCAAGAATTTGAAGAAGTCACATATATTAGTTCTAATTGTTTTGCTAGTGCTCATCATTGATCAGTCACTTAAAATTTGGGTGAAGACCAATATGTATATTGGGGAGGATTCTTTTATTGATTGGAGCTGGACTCCGATGTGGGCGAGAATACATTTTATAGAAAACCCAGGGATGGCATTTGGAATTGAGATTTGGGGCGACAATGGAAAATTGATTTTGAGTTTATTTCGAATTGTGGCAGTTGGTCTTTTGATCTATTTTATTCGAACCTTGTTAAAATCTAAAGCTTCTTTAGGGTTGTTAATTAGTTTTTCATTGATACTTGCTGGAGCTATTGGGAATATATTAGATAGTGCATTTTATGGATTAGTTTTTTCTGCATCTTATCATGGATCGATAGCACAGTTCCTTCCTGAAGGAGGAGGTTATGCTGGATTCTTGCATGGGAAGGTGGTGGACATGTTTTACTTTCCAATGTATGATGGATTCTTTCCGGATTGGGTGCCATTTGTAGGTGGTCAAGATTTCTTATTCTTTAGACCAATTTTTAATGTTGCCGATGTTGCGATTAGTGTAGGAGTAATCAGTATTTTATTATTTCAACGAAGCTTTTTTAGCTCAGAAGCTAATATAAATAAAATAGGAGCAAGTTCAGAAATTGCCTTAGATTCAAAATCAACAATTGTAAAAGAAGAATCTACATCACCTACAGAACAAGTAGAAATAAAATTAGAAGAGACAGATTTAGAAGTAAAAGACGGAGTGCAAAAAGGGGAGACTGATATAACTTAAATTACAACAGTAAAGAATAAAAATAAGAAAGGGTGATGTCATAGACATCACCCTTTTATTTTTTTCTTTACTGTTGGTTTTAGGGGAGTAATTTACCTTTTTATTCAGCATCTAAAAAAGCATCAACAGCTTTTAAGACACTAGCTACTTTTGGGTAGTCGATACTATAATGAATAAATTTCCCTTCTCGTTTTGTAATTACAATGCCAGCTACTCTCAAAATTCTGAGATGTTGTGATGTGATAGACTGTTCAAGTTTAAGTGTATTGTAAATTTTGTTGACGTTGATCGTCTTATTATTATCAATAAACTCTAAAATTTGCAACCTAAGGGGGTGGGCTAATGCCCTGAGTATTTCGGCAGAGTTTTTCAACCTTTCGTTGTTGATATTTACTTTCGCCTTTCTCATAGGTACGGGGTTTAGTATGTGGAAAAGAATAAAAAATACTTGGCAAATATGCAATTTTTATTCTTTTTTACAAAAGAAAAGACAAAAAAAAGCGGCAAATACGAGGATTTGCCGCTTTTTAATTTTCTTATGGTATAATAAGCTTAAGCTTAATCAAATGTAATTTTTTTTCATATAAAGCGAATAAATGCTATTGAAAAATTTAGTATATGATTTGTTGAATTCTTAAGCTGCTAACTCTTCTACCAATCTTGAAATCTGATTTAATCGATCAGCGTCCAAAGAGTAGTAAATGAATTTTCCTTGTCTATCTGTAGCTACAACTCCTGCTCTTCTAAGGATAGCTAAATGTTGAGATGCAACTGATTGTTCTAATCTTAATTTGATGTAGATGTCAGTCACAGTCATCTTAGAATTTTCTTCCAACAAGTCAATAATTTTTTGACGTAATTTGTGGTTAACTGCTCGTAAAACTAGGACAGCTTTGCGTAATTCAGAATAGTCTAACTGGATGTCTTTTTTCCCTTTTTTTAGAATGACAGTTTCATTCTTTTGCTTTCTCATATTAATATGTTTTTTTGATTAAAAAATATTACTCATAGTATAAAATCAAAATGTAAAATTCATAGTATTAATCTGTTATATATCTATATACTATTTTGATGCCAAAAATAATATATAAGTATATCTTGTAAGATATAAAGTATCTGATTATTAACAAAAAATAAAAGTGGAATTTAGTGAATAAATAAAATTCACCATTTGTCTTAAAAGCTTAAAAGTCAAGTAATTAGCTCGATAAGTTTTACAAAATCTTTCTAGGAATTGTGATGTTTGGAGATTTGTAATAAAGCGGAGAAAAGTAAGCTACATCACAAAATTTACCTTCATCAAAATATTTTTTTGCCAAGAAACTAAGGTGTTTTGCGGAGCAAATTATTGGGCTGAATTTAGCGAAAGAAGAGGTCAAAAGTGGTTTACATTTCTCAGCTCCATTTCCACAAAAAATGATTGTTTCTTCTTTAGAAAAAATGTCTTCAAATGCATTAGTCTCAACGATTAATGCATTGACTGATTGCTCTTCTTCATTTTGTAAATTATACATTGCGGTATACACTTCCATGCGCCTTGCATCAATCATCGGACAATAGTGAACATCTTGTTTTTCTTCGTTGGCACAAGCCCAAGCAAGTGCTTCTAAAGTATCAATGGCAATCATTGGTTTATCTAGTGCATAACAAATTCCTTTGGCGACAGAAACGCCTATTCGAAGGCCTGTGTATGAGCCTGGTCCTTGGCTAAGAGCAACAGCATCGAGGTCATTAAGGGTTAGATTTACTTCATCCAAACATTTTTGTATGAGTATTGTTAGGGTGGAGGCATGACTAAATCCTTTGTCTGTTTCTGCCAAGGCTATTGTCTTTCCTTCATGACTTAAACTCACGGAGCAAATTTCTGTAGCAGTTTCGATGCAAAGTATTTTTGTCATTTGTAAACGTATTGTTATAGTTTTGTAAATTGGTTAACCAGAGAATCGGTAGATTAGGTAGATGATTAACCAATAATAAAAAAGCGGCTCAAAAATATAAATTTTGAGCCGCTTTTTATTGCAGTTATTTAAAAGCTTTTTGCTTATTTATTTTTTAAAAGATCATTGTACTTTTTTTGATCTCTTAAAATAGTAATCGCATCTTTGATTTCTTGATCGTTTTTCAATCCCATTTGGATTTTTCCTTTTTGGTAATAGTAACGACTTACAATTTCTTTTTCAATTTCGTTGATGATCGCTTCCTTGTGCTGCTCCAAATCATTCTTCTTTTCTTTTTTTATTTTAGCTTTCATACTAGTAATGTCACTTTCGATAGACGCCAAAAGTTTTTCTTTTTTTGCTTGCTTGATCCAAGCTTTCATCATTTTTTCACTTTGAGTTTCGTACTCAAAATTCGTATCAGCAAGGAATTTCACAAAACTATCAAAAGCTGTAAACTCAAATTCTTCAACAGTTCCAATCTTTTCATTCTTAATAGCGAATTGAGTAGCAAAATCGAAAATCGCATTTTCTTTCAATAAGCTTTTGATGATACTCACATCACTTGGGCTTTCTAATGCTAAGTCTGGTTTTACGCCTCCCCCATCAAGAACTTTTCTTCCATTTCGAGTAGTAAACTCTGCTCGAAGTGAATCTGCTATATCTACAGGCTCACCATTTTTATATTCAACACCTTGAATACATCTTCCACTTGGAATGTAATATTTAGCAGTAGTCATTTTTACTCTAGAGTTGTAACCTACGTCACGAGTATTTTGAACAAGCCCTTTTCCGTAAGATCGTTGACCAACTAAAACTCCGCGATCTAAATCTTGCAGCACACCTGAAACAATTTCAGAAGCAGAAGCAGAACCTTTGTCAATCAAAACCGCTAATGGAATTTCAGGATCTACAGGTCTATTTAAAGTTTTAAAACTTCTGTCCCAATCAACCACTTTTCCTTTTGTAGAAACCACCATTTCACCTTTAGGAATAAATACATTAGAAACATTAACTGCTTCAGTCAATAATCCTCCTCCATTTCCTCGAAGGTCAAAAATGACTCCTTTCAAGTTTGGATTTTCTTCTTTTAATTTTTTCAAAGCATCTCCTACATTTTTCCCAGCATCTCTAGTAAATGTAGTCAATGTCAAATATCCAATATCATCACTTACCATTGAATGGTAAGGTACATTTGGAACTTTTACTTCATCACGAGTCAATGAAATTTTCATTTCACCCTCAGTTCCAGGTCGCTCGATAGTCAAAACTACTTCCGTCCCAGGGAAACCTTTAAGGAAATCCATGATATCACCTGAAGTTTTTCCTTTGGCAGATTTGCCATCAATGGCTTTGATCACATCACCAGCTTTCAATCCAGCTTTTTGTGCAGGACAATTATCATAAGGTTCTGTGATGGTAATATAATCTCCTATTCGCTTGATGATGGCACCAATTCCGTTATATTTTCCTTCTGTGATATATCTAAAACCTTCGATTTCAGACTCAGAAATATAGTTGGTATAAGGATCTAAAGATTCCAACATCGCGTCTACACCCGTTCGCATCAACTTGGCAGGATCTAAATCATCTACGTAGTACGTATTGATTTCTTTATAAAGATTAGTGAAGATTTCTATGTTTTTAGAAATTTCAAAATATTTGCCATTTCGTGAATGATCTGCTTTGGTTGCCATTCCAAGGAAGGCTATGGCAAAAACTACTGCTATTTTTGTGATTTGTCTCATGGCTGAGTTTTCGTAAATTTTATGAATTAATTCTATAGAAAAGAACGTGTAAAGGTTCGTTTTAATTTTAGGCTTATCTTACTTTAAAATAAAGGTAAATAATTTATCACATGTAAACCACTTATAATCAATTGGAAAATGATAGTGATTTGACATGTAGGAGGAAGTTGAGGGGAAACATGACGGTAATTAATAATAAAAACAATGCCAAGGAAATAATAATATGTAGTAGAACCAAAAATTCTACGATTACTCAAGGAATTGTTCTAATATTTCAAGCAACTCTCTCGGTGCCTCGGCATGAACCCAATGCCCTACATTTTCAATTGTTTCTAATTCTGCATTTGGGAAAAAATGTTTTGTTGTTTCAAAATTAGTTTCAGTTATATATTTCGAAAGACCTCCTTTTGCAAAAAGGGTTGCGCCGTCAAAAATCTCTTCCCCTTCTATTTTTGATAAAATGGCTTGATAGTTTTGATAAATAACAGATAAATTCATTTTCCAAACATATTTCCCTGCTTTATTTCGAGTGAGATTTTTTAATAAGAATTGACGGACTCCAGAATCTTTAATTTGAGCTTCTAAAAAAGCATCTGCTTCTTTTCGACTTTCAGTTTTATCTAAATCTAAACCTAGTAAGGCATTGAATATGACTTCATGGCCACCTTTATAATTTTCATTAGCAATATCCACTATCACTAATTTTTCAATCATGTCAGGGTGATCTAGAGCAAATTGCATGGCTACTTTTCCTCCCATCGAATGACCAATGATTCGTGCAGAATATATCCAATGACTTTCCATGAAATCCTTCAAATCTTCTGCCATCACTTTATAATTGAACTCATCATCATGAGGTGAACGTCCATGATTGCGTAAGTCAAGGATATAAACAGAGTAATTTTCAGCTAATTTTTTAGCAAGTGTTTGCCAATTATCAGAGGTGCCAAACAATCCATGCAAAATAATCACAGGATCTCCCTGACCGAATTCTTTATAATTCAATTCCATTTTCAATTATTTAAAGTTGAAATTCAGTTAGTGAAACATATTTTTAGAAAAAAGGTTAAAAATGCCACCTTCAAACGTTCTTATGTCAGATTTCTAATTTTTATTTTTTTACAAAATCTATAGCCTCTTTTATCTGATATTCGAGACAGAGTTATTATTTTTAGTTTTTACAAGCTCAAATCTAAGATGCCTAAAACACCATCAAACAAGTTATTCAATCTTATCAATTCATTGAGTGGTTCTGAAAAGCGCTACTTCAAACTGTTCGTGAATAAGAATCAGAGGAGCAAGGATAATAAATATATTTTATTATTTGATGCAGTTGATGCTCAAGATATTTCGAATGATGAGGCATTACGAAAAATAATCTACCCTAATCAAGAGATTCAGAGTCGAAAATTTTCTGAACTAAAAAATTATTTATATGAACTGATTCTTAAAAGTATGCAAGGATTCGATGAGAAAACTTCCATTGAATATAAGCTAAAAGGTATGTTGCTCAACATCAAAGTTTTATTCAAAAGATCGCATTTTGAGGATTGTATTGAAATGATGAATAAGGCAAAAAAAATGGCAGCAAAATATGAAGCATTCGAGCATAATTTGGAATTATTAGCTTGGGAAAAAAAGATTGCTTATGCAAAGATCGATGTCAATTTTATGGATAAAGAATTGGATCGAATTCAAGCAGAAGAAAAAAACTGTTTGAACCAACTCGCCGAACTGTCTACGTATAGAAATATTTTTTTTAAAGTACTTATTCGAAGCAAACAAGATGCACTTTTGCGAAGCAAAGAAAAAGTAAATGAGATGCATGAATTAGTTAAGCACTCCCTAATGCAAGATGTCAGTCAAGCCAATTCTCATAGAGGTAGAGTAGTTTTTTATCGAACTAAAAGCATTTATTATTATGCAATTTTGAACTATGAAAATTTCCATTTTTATAGCGAGAAGTTGCTTGAGGAAATGGAAGCATATCCACATATGTTGCAAGAAGATGTGTCAGAATATATTTCTGCTTTGAGCAATTTTACCTACAGTTGTACAATATTGAACAAATACGATAAAGTCAATGAATGTTTAGATAAGTTTTTAAAAATTAAAACATTAACGTATGATGATAATTTGAAAATACATAGACAATATTATCAAAATAAATTTAATGTTTGTATTAAGATGGGAACTTTTGAAGAAGGAGTGGAGGCTATGGGAAACCATTTAAGAGATGTAGAGAAATTTGACCAAGATGCTTTTGAGAGAAGCTCATTTTACTTGAGTTATTTCTATATTTATTTTGGAGCAGGAGATTATGACAAAGCACTTGAGTACTTAAATCAATTGCTGAATTTACCCAAAACAACAGAGCGCGAAGACATTCAAAGTCTTGCTCGTATTTTGAATTTAATCATTCATTTTGAAATTGGAAATACCTTGTTATTGGAATCACTTTTACGATCTACTTATCGCTTTTTGAGTAAACGAAATAGATTGTTTGGATTTGAAAAAAGTGTTTTAGGATTTATCCAAAAATCAGGGAAGTTGCGTACGGCAAAGGAGTTGAGAGAGGCTTTTGTCGATCTTAAAAAAGAGTTCGAAAACCTATCTCAAAACCCTTCCGAAAATGCGATGCTAAGATATTTTAATTTTACAGCTTGGTTAGAAAGTAAAATTGAAAATAAGACATTTGCAGAAGCTGTAAGGAATCATTATTTAAAAGAGATTGCTAAGGTGTGAAATCACTACAATCTTTTGTCGTTGTCAGTCTGATATCTACAATAGTATCAGCAATCCAAGTTCCACTAGGAGCGATTTTAATTCTTCCACCATTATTTGAGTCATTATTACGAATATGTCCACCTCTAGTAGATTTTTTTCCATTGGTATTAATTTCTACTACTGAGCTTTTTACTTTTAATTCTGAGAGTGTAATTTTTTTTGACATAACAGATAAATTTGAGCATGAATAATCAAAATAGATTCCTTTAAGTTAAGTTAAAAAGCTGTTCAAATGAAGCCACAAAATGCTTAAAAGTCAGATTTCTAACCGTTAGATAATTATCAAGGAGAACAATTTTATTCTAAGATAGGTTAATTCAAAAAGAATGACAAAGGACAAAAAAGCTTCTGTCAGGAAGACTACTTATCATTCGTCGTTTATTTTTATTAATTCGTAAATAAAAATGAAATATTCTATTCAAAAAAAACGTCATTTGTAACAGATTTTAAAATCTAATATTTTTTGATCACATCAACTAAATTCAAAATTTAATATGAAAAAGCTTACACAAATTTTTAGCATTTTAATGCTTTCATTTTTAACAGTAACAGCCACTCAAGCTCAAGATGTTTCGCTTGATGATATTTTGAAAAATTACTTTGAAAATATAGGAGGAGAAGATGAATGGAAAAAAATAAAATCCATGACCATAAAGGGAAAAACTTCTGCTCAAGGAATGACTATGCCGATTACCATTCAATCCATGTCTCCTGCGTATTTTAAAATGGAAATGGATTTTCAAGGAAAAAAATTCATTACAGCATATAATGGAGAAACAGCTTGGACGTTGAATCCTTTTATGGGTGGGAGTGAACCAACTAAAATGGATGAAGAAGGGACGAAGTCAATGAGTAAACAAAAATTCCAAGATGAATTTATTGATTATAAAGAGAAAGGGCATGAAATAGAATTAGCGGGAACAGAGGAAGTAGATGGAACTGAAACGTACAAAGTTAAAATGACTAAAAAAGATGGAGATGTAGTTTTCTACTTTTTTGAAACTGAAAACTATGTTCCAATTATGATTCGTTCATTAATGGATTCTGGTCCGATGAAAGGACAATCTATAGAAACATTTATGAGTGATTATCAAGAAGTAGATGGATTGATGGTTGCGTTTACAACTGAGCAAAAAATGGGAGGAAATCCTGTTTTCTCCATGACTGCAGAAAAGATTATGTTCAATGATGAAGATATCGAAGTTGATGTATTTGCTTTTCCTGGAGAAGAGGAGAAAGAAGAAGAAAAAAATTAAGATCAAATCAAATCATAAAAGGCCTGTTCGAAACTAAGTTTCCAACGGGTCTTTTTTTTAGAGAAATTTATGTTATTTTTCAACTAAATCAAATCGAAAAAATCAAATAGTAATGAAACCCATATTTTACACCTTTTTAACTACACTTCTTTTCTTTTCATTTTCCAATAATAGTTTTTCTCAAGATGAGGCAATCAAAGTTTCTTTTGGAAGCATGAGTGCACGAAGCATTGGTCCAGCTGTGATGAGTGGCCGATTAACTACATTGGATGCGGTGGAAAGTGATCCTCAAGTTTTATATGTTGGTGCTGCGAATGGTGGAGTTTGGAAATCGAATAGTGCAGGGACAACTTTTCGTCCAGTTTTTGATGAACATACTCAATCGATTGGAGCAATCGCAATTGACCAAAAATCTCCTAATACAGTTTGGGTTGGAACAGGTGAACCATGGACTCGAAATAGTATTTCGTACGGAGATGGAATTTATAAATCAACGAACGGAGGGAGTACGTGGAAAAATATGGGCTTGAAAAATACGGAGCGAATTTCAAAAATTCAAGTTCACCCAAAGAATTCAAATATCATTTACGTAGCAGCGCAAGGTCATCTTTGGAACGCACATGCAGATCGAGGTGTTTATAAAACAATGGATAGTGGGAAGACTTGGGAAAAGGTTTTATTCGTAGATGAAAATACAGGTTGTGCGGATTTGTCTTTGGATAAAAATAACCCAGATGTAATTTATGCGGCTATGTGGGATCATCGTCGAACGCCTGATTTCTTTACTTCAGGAGGAAAAGGAAGTGGATTGTATAAATCAACTGATGGAGGAAAAACTTGGAATAAAATTCATAATGGTTTGCCAAAAGGAAACCTTGGAAGGATGGCAATCGAAGTTGCACCGTCTAATTCAAATGTACTTTACTCAACAATTGAGTGTGAGAAAAAAGAAGAAAAAGGGTTGTACAAATCTGAAGATGCAGGTGCAACTTGGAAGCATGTTTCAAAAGATTTCAACACAACCGTTCGTCCATTTTATTTTTCAAGATTGGTAATTGATCCAACAGATGAAAATACTATTTATAAATGTGGATTGAATTTGACGATAAGTAAAACGGGTGGAGATACTTGGCGAACCGCTGATCCAGGAAATATTCATTCCGATATTCACGCAGTTTGGATTAATCCAAATAATACTAAACATGTTGTCATAGGAACAGATGGAGGAGGTTATCGTTCGTTGGACGGAGCTTATTCTTTTGAGATGTTTATGGATTTGCCGTTGTCGCAATTTTACCATATTAGTGTGGATGATGATAAGCCATATAATATTTATGGAGGATTGCAAGACAATGGATCTTGGGTAGGTCCTTCAGAGTCAGGTGGAGGAATTGAAAATAAAGATTGGTCATTCACGAATGGGGGAGATGGGTTTTATTCTTTCCGACATCCTACGGATAAAAATATTGTTTACTCTGAATCACAAGGAGGAAACATTGTTAGATATAATAAATCTGATGGCCAGCGAAAAGATATCAAACCACTTCCTAACGATGGCGATCCTGATTATCGTTTCAATTGGAATGCACCAATGCATATCAGTCCAAACAATCCTGAGCGATTATATTTTGGAGCACAGTTTTTATTTAAAACAGAAAGTCGTGGAGATGACTGGGATAAAATTTCTCCAGACTTAACAACCAATGATCCTCAACGACAACGTCAAAAAAAGTCAGGTGGACTTTCAATTGATAATTCAACAGCTGAAAATAACACGACGATTTATGCGATAGGAGAATCTCCGTTGGATGAAAAAATAATTTGGGTTGGAACTGATGATGGATTAGTTCAAGTGACTTCTAATGGTGGAATGAAGTGGGAAGAAGTTTCTAAGAATATGCCGAGTTTACCAAAAGGACTTTGGGTAACTTCTGTAGAACCAAGTCACTTCGATAAAAATACAGCTTACGTAACTATCGATGGTCACAAAAGTGGAGACTTAGGAAAGTACATTTTCAAAACTACTGATCTAGGTCGAACATGGAAATCTTTGGCTACGGAAACAATCGAAGGTTATGCTCATGTAATACGTGAAGATTTAAAATCTGAAAATTTATTGTTTTTAGGAACAGAAAGAGGTTTTTACATTTCAGTTGATGGAGGAGTAAGTTGGAAAAGATTTGAAAATCAAATGCCGAAAAATGGAGTGCGAGCAATCGTAGTTCATCCTAGAGAAGATGCAGTAATATTAGGGACACATGGGCGGGGAATTTTTATCATAGATGATATCACTCCGCTTCGACAAATCACAAAAGATGTGGTGAAGTCGAAATTGCATTTTTTTGAAACCAAACCTACGTTGCTGAAATTAGCAAAAGGAGGTGCTCCATTTGGAGGTGCTGGAAACTTCATTGGAGCCAATCCAAGAAATGTTGCTTATATCACGTACTACATGAAAAAGCGACACACCTTTGGAAAAATGACTCTTGAAGTTTTTGATAAAGATGGAAAAATGATCAAAGATTTACCTGCTGGAAAAAGTGCAGGAGTAAATTTAGTGCCTCTTCCAGTTCGACTCAAAAGTCCAAAAGCAGCTCCAACAAATAATCGAATGGCATTGTTTGGATCTATCTTTCCACCTGCACTACCTGCAGGAGATTATACGGTGAAAATCAAAAAAGGAAAGGAGGTTTTTGAGACAAAAGTAAAATTAGCCTACGATCCAGATGCTAACTATTCAATTGTCGAGAGAGAAGCTCAGCATGAAACTGCCATGAAATTATACACGATGACCAATGAGTTAGGTTATATGTATTATGCGATGCAGGACATGCATACACAAGCCACCGATTTGATGGTTAAAGCAAAGAAAAAGCAACTGAAGAAACGTATCAAACAAATGGCTGAAGATGTGGAAAAATACAAAGCATCGCTAGTTGCATTGGAAGGTGATTTTTACGTAGATGAAGGGGAAGCATTGCGAGAAGAGATTTCAACTTTGTTTTTAGGGGTTAGCCAATATCCAGGAAAACCTTCTTCGAGACAAATGGATAAGTTGGAGATTTTAAAAGGAAAAATGAAAAAGGTGCATCAAAAATTTGCTGCGTTTAAATCGGAAATGGAAACCGTAAATAGATTGTTACAATCTGAGGAGATGGGACCAATAAAGATTAAAACTTACGAAGAATACATGAAGGATTAGAAAAACGTTATACGTTCGCTGCGCTTATTGTTTTACGTTAGATGGTTCATAAAACGTCCAACGATAAGCCAAGCGAACGTCCAACATCTAACGTTGTTTAACTTCTCTCCAAACTATATCCGATTCAAATCCTCTTGAAATGGCATACTTCGCCAAATTTCCATTTGTCATAAAATCATTTGGCTCGCTGATTATTTTCAATCTTTTTTCAAAAATTTCGTGAAGTGTTTTGATGTAATCATCTTCATCAATTTCAAGCATTGCTTTTTTGATACAGTACTCTGAAATTCTTCTTTGTTTTAATTCACGCTTAATACGATATCTTCCCCATTTTTTAATTCGAAATTTTCCACCTGTGTAAATTTGTGCAAAACGAAGTTCATTCAAAAAGTCATCCTTGATTAATTCGACTATAATATCTTCCAAATCATCACCATAAATACCTAAGTCTAAAAGCTTCTGACGAACCTCTTGATGACACCTTTCTTGATAGGCACAATAGCGTTGTAATTTTTTCAACGCATCATCTTTGCTTACGTATTTTGTTGTTTTTCTTCGCATCTTTTAGTCTACGATTACTGGCCTGATAAAATATAATCCGTTCCTAAAAACTTATCATCAATATTAAAATACCATTTTCGATCCCGAGGAAAACGCATACCATTAATTTCTATTTCATCTTCCAAAATAATATACTCGCCATCATTGGTTGATTCATTATGAAAAAAACGATAACCAATCAAAGCATAAGTTTTCGGATGAAAATAAAAATACCAAGTATCCTCACCAACAGGTTCTTCGTAAGTAACTTTGACTTGCCAGCACTCTTTACCTTGAAAAGTAGTTTTGATTGTTTTACGATGAACCTTCGTTCCAGGATCCTTTAATTTCATAGGTAAGCCATAAAGGTACGTCTGGTAATTTCTCCAAAATCGAGTGAACTTACAAGACAACCGATGCTTCTTAATTTCCTCAGGAGTAAAAGTTGTTTTTCCATTCAAACTCAATTCACAAGTATCTTTTTTCAAACTACGAATAACGGTATTATTATCTGAAACATCTTTTTGCCAAAAGCTACCTTTCTTATTATTGATTTTAAAAGTAGTCAATCTTTGAGGACGACTAGGAGTGTCTTGCTTGAGATCAATCGTCAATTTAGCTTTTGCCCATTTACCTTTTGGGTCGTGATATTTGATACTTTTTTCCAAAAGTTCTGACCCAGTCATTTGGCTAAAACCATTAAATGAAAAAAAGAAAAGTAACGCAAAAATGAATATCTGTTTCATAATATCTCTTTTAGAAAAAAATGCAATATACTGAAAAGTAGCTGGCAGCTAAGGCGACCAACTACAATATTTTTTCTATTTTTATAAAAAATTAAAACATGCTCGAAAAAGCGTATTACAAATCTCCACTAGGAATCGTCGAAATCATCGGCAGCGAATATGGTATTCAGCAAGTCAAATTAAAAGTAGAATTAACTGAAGCTTCCAAAGAATTCCCAGAACATATCAAAGCTTGCGCAACACAGCTTGAAGAATATTTTCAAGGGAAAAGGAAAGAGTTTGATTTAAAATTAGATTTTAACAACGCATCTGATTTTTATCAACAAGTTTGGAATGCGTTATTGAAAATTCCTTATGGACATACTACAAGTTATGGAGCAATCGCCGAGAAAATAAATAATCCCAAAGCAGTTCGAGCAGTCGGACTAGCCAATCGAAATAATCAAATTGCCTTCATCGTTCCTTGCCATCGAGTGATTGGGAAAAGTGGAAAATTGCAAGGTTATTTTTATGGATTAGAAACCAAGCGAGCATTATTGCAATTAGAAAACCCCATGAGTTTTGCAGAGCAAGGAAAACTTTTTTAGCTTAGTTTTTTTTGTCTGATAACATCTCATTTTGTTTCTCTAACAAATCTGTCATCTTAGTCAACAGCTCAATATTTTTTGGAGTTGTTACTGATTTATCTTCCACATCTTCCGCTTTATTTTTGAGTCGATTCATTACTTTAACCACCATGAAAACGGTTAAGGCAATGATAAAAAAATCAATCGAAGCTTCAAGAAATTTTCCATAACTAATAGCAATTTCTGTGATAGTTGTATTTCCGTTTTCCACAACAGCATCTCGCAAAATAATTTTACTATTTTCAAAACTAGCTCCATCAGTCAGAAAAGAAAGTGGCGGCAAAAAAACGTTTTTGACTAAAGCGTCAACTACTTTATTAAAAGCAGTTCCGATGATAACTCCGATGGCAATATCAATCATATTACCTTTGAGAGCAAATTCTTTAAATTCATTAAATATTTTCAGCATGATATTTTTTTAGATTGAAAAAATTAGAAAACAAAACTGATTACTCCATCTCCAAAATAGAACCATCATCCAAAATGTAGTGTGTATATTTTCGATTAGGTTGATCAAAAATCATAGCAAGCAATATTTTCCCTTGATGTTTTTGCTCTAGATTTTTTTTATGATCTCTAAATTCATAACCGGTAGAAATCAGCATATGTTTTTTAAACTCCAAAACTTTTCCGTTTGGATCAATTAATATTTGTTGATCAGTTGCAAATTCAAAGAAAATTGTCTTTCCATTTTTGAGTGGTAAAAATTCACGCATCATGTGTTTTCCACTTGAGACAAGTTCCTTTCCGTCTTTATCAAAAACCTTCCACTCTTCATTTTTCAAAACAGCAAAAAGGTACGAACAATCATTTCCAGGTTTTGAAAATCCACGAATAGGAAGCATCGGGCGAATGTTCTGATATTCGAAAGGTAAAACGGATAAACCTTCTTGATTTAATAATCCGATGGCTTTACCTCCTTTAGAAGCAATGAAAAAGGTAGGGACAGTTTTATTTTTTTGACAAGGTAAAATGTGTGGATTGATAAATTTATATTCCAATGGCACAATGATTTTTTCATCTTGTAACAATCCAGTTTTTCCATTTTGAGTTACTGCCCAAAAGATTCTATTTGATTTTTTGACTTGCTCATATTCCATTGGGACGATGGGTTTTATTTTGAAATCTAAGATTCCCACCTTTCCATTTTTTTCCACAGTCAAATATTTGTAATCATGATTTATTTCTATTTTATCATATTCGAATGGAAGAACCAAACGATTGAATCCATCTATAATTCCAAATTTTTGAGTCGCTGCATCTTGCGCAACATATCGAGAAATAACTAAACTCAAAACTTCCTTTTTCTCTTTCGGATTATGATGACGAACTTGGTAGTCGGATATCTGTCCTTCTTTAAACTGAAATAAATTCGAATAAACAAATGGAATTGCGACCTCTCCTCCATAATTTAATGCGCCAAACTTTCCATCTTTTTTGGCCACCCAACTTTGGGCTTCGAAGTAATTTATTTTTTCAAATTCGGCAGGAGTGAGCACATCGTTTTCTAATTTCAAACCAGACATTTCTCCTTCTTTATAAATCGTTGGCAAAGGAGGATGAAGTTTAATTCCTTTCCCAACACGAACATTTCTATCGGAATTAAAAGCTTGATACGCTTCATCAAAATGCTCTTGCAAACTTTTATCAGGACGTTTTACTGAGGCAATTTCTTTGTTGTGCTTTTCCGAAAAGAAATGACCATCAACTTCTTGGTCGACCATTTCATTATTTTCAATTTGACCAAAAATAAAAGATGGTATTAGATATAACAATACAATTACAAAAAACTTATTCATGGCTTATTTTGTTTTTTCCAAAAGTAAATAAAAAAAAGACTTGCCAATCAGAATCAGCAAGTCTTTTTTAAATTCAAGTTTTATCAAAAATTACTTTAATAAATGTCTCATGTCAATTTTTTCCAAAACTACTTTTTCAATATTGTCGATTGAAATTCGAGTTTGTTCCATCGTATCTCGATCTCGAATCGTTACCGTATTGTCTTCCAACGTTTGACCATCAATTGTAATACAATAAGGTGTACCAATTGCATCTTGTCTTCGGTATCTTTTTCCTGGAGAATCTTTCTCATCATACTGACATTCGAATGAATATTTAATATGATTAAAAATCTCTCTCGCTTTGTTTGTGAACTCTTCATTATTTTTTACCAATGGTAAAACAGCACATTTTATTGGAGCCAAAGCAGGATGAACTTTTAATACTGTTCGAGTCGAATCTTTTCCATCTGCATTTGGAACAGTTTCTTCAATCAATGCATTTGCCATTGTTGCTAAAAACATTCGATCACAACCGATAGAACTTTCTACAACATTTGGCACATAACTCTCTCCTAGTTCAGGATCGAAGTATTGTAATTTTTTACCAGACAAATCTTGATGTTGTGTCAAATCGAAATCTCCACGCGAGTGAATTCCTTCCAATTCACGGAAACCAAATGGGAATTTGAATTCAATATCCAATGCTGCTTTAGCGTAATGCGCTAACTTTTCATGGTCATGAAATTTCAAACTTTCGTTAGGATGAATTGCAGTATGCCACTTCATTCTGAAATTTTTCCAGTACCCATACCATTTATCTTCTTCACCTGGACGAACGAAAAATTGCATTTCCATTTGTTCAAATTCTCTCATTCTAAAAATGAATTGTCGAGCAACTATTTCATTTCTAAATGCTTTACCAATCTGTGCAATCCCAAAAGGAATTTTTTGACGAGTTGTTTTTTGAACATTTAAGAAGTTGACAAAAATACCTTGAGCCGTTTCTGGTCGTAAATATAATTTTCCAGCTTCACCTGCAATTGTTCCCAACTGAGTGTTGAACATCAAATTAAATTGACGCACGTCTGTCCAGTTTCGAGAACCACTTTCAGGACAAGCGATTTCTAATTCTTCAATCAAATTTTTAACATCTTCCAAATCTTCATTAGTCAACGAAGTATTCAATCGAGTTAAAATTGTTTTTGATTTTTGAATATAACCCATCACTCGTGGATTAGTTGTTTTGTACTCTTCTTCGTTGAAAGCATCTCCAAATCGCTTGCGAGCTTTCTCAATTTCTTTGTCGGCTTTTTTCATCACTTTTCTCTCCACATATTCTTCCACCAACTGATCTGCTCGATATCTTTTCTTCGAATCTTTATTATCAATCATCGGGTCATTAAATGCATCAACGTGACCAGAAGCTTTCCAAGTTTTTGGATGCATAAAAATTGCAGCATCTAATCCAACAATGTTTTCGTGCATTTGCACCATTGCCATCCACCAATATTTTTTGATATTATTTTTTAGTTCCACTCCGTATGGACCGTAATCATAAACAGCAGCCAAGCCATCATACACTTCACTTGACTGAAAAATGAAACCATACTCTTTACAATGTGAAACAAGTTTTTTAAATGAATCGTCCTGATTTGCCATGTCTTATTTTTATTTAAATATTTTATCTGTTGTTTTACGAATTCAATTTTCTTTTGTTTTCGAAAAAAAGGAATTCCTATTTTTTTAAAATTCTGAGGTGAAATGAAATTTGATTTCTGGAAAGCTCTCTTGAACTGTTTTTAAAACCCATTTGGATTCCGCTAAGAAAACCATATTTCCATCTTTGTCTACAGCCATGTCTCGTTTTCGACGAGTGGTGAATTCTTTCAATTTTGCAGCATCGTCGCATTCAATCCAACAAGCTTTGGCTAGGTTAACTGGTTCGTAATCGCAACTTGCACCATACTCATGCTTCAATCGATATTGAATAACTTCGAATTGAAGTGCACCAACTGTACCAATTATTTTCCGACCATTCAAGTCTTTAATAAAAAGTTGCGCTACACCCTCGTCCATCAATTGTTCCAAACCTTTTGCTAACTGTTTCGACTTCAATGGATCAGCATTATTCACATATCTAAATTGCTCTGGAGAAAAACTTGGAATTCCTTTGAAGTGCAAAATTTCTCCTTCCGTAACTGTGTCTCCAATCTTAAAGTTCCCTGAATCGTATAAACCTACAATGTCTCCAGGATATGCTTCATCTACGACTGATTTTTTTTCAGCCATGAAAGAAGTTGGATTGGAGAATTTCATCTTTTTATTTTGACGAATGTGCAAGTAGTTCGTATTTCTTTTAAAAATACCTGAGCAGATTCTTAAGAATGCAATTCTATCTCGGTGACGAGGATCAATATTCGCATGGATTTTAAAAACAAAACCTGAGAATTTATCTTCCGTAGGATTTACTTGTCGTTCCTCTGTGATTCGAGGTAAAGGTGTCGGTGCAATTTCTACGAAGCAATCGAGTAATTCTTTTACCCCAAAATTATTAATCGCACTTCCAAAAAATACAGGAGAAATTTTTCCATCTAAATAATCTTGGCGAACAAATTCAGGGTAAACCTCCTCTACCATTTCGACTTCTTCTCGCAATTCGTTGGCAGGTTTTTCATCTACATATTTCTCCAAATCTGGGTTTGACAAATCTGTAAATTCAATCGTTTCTTCCTCCGTTTGTTTTCCATGTGCGGTGAAAAGATTTAATTTCTCTTCATACATATTGTATACACCCTTGAAACGTTGACCCATTCCGATTGGCCATGACAAAGGGCAAGTTTTCAAACCTAATTTTTGTTCTATTTCATCAAGCAAGTCAAAAGCCTCTTTTCCTTCACGATCCATTTTATTGATAAAAACGATGATCGGAGTTTTTCGCATTCGACAAACTTTGACCAATTTTTCAGTTTGAGTTTCCACCCCTTTCGCCACATCAATTACCACAATCACACTATCGGCAGCCGTCAAAGTTCGAAAAGTATCTTCTTGGAAATCCATGTGACCAGGCGTATCAAGAATGTTGATTTTCAATCCTCGATAGTTGAAAGCCATCACAGAAGTCGCTACAGAAATCCCTCTCTGCTTCTCTATTTCCATAAAATCCGAAGTAGCTGTCTTCTTAATTTTATTGGATTTGACGGCACCTGCCACTTGAATCGCTCCACCAAAAAGCAAGAGTTTTTCAGTCAAAGTAGTCTTCCCGGCATCCGGGTGACTGATAATGGCAAAGGTTCGTCTTTTATTTATTTCATCTACAAAACTCATCGCTCGAATTTCTGTTTGAGTTTACTGTCGAAATGACGAGAGTAAATTCGTTTTTTGATTTAAAATTTTAAAGCCGCAAAAGTACAACTTTAGCGGCTTTAAACAAACTCCGAATATTATTAATAGAAGCTAATTCAAATGCTTCTTAATTTGCGTCAACATTACTTCAGGCGGTATTTCTTTATTCAAATAAGTTTTCATCACGCCAATCAAATCTTCCGTCAATTTCTCATTAAAACCTAAACGAAAACTCGCTTCATAAATTAACTTCTCTTCTCCTTTTTCAATTCGGCCATCCACTCTCATCATAAATAAAAGATAATATAAAATGGTCATTCGCTCACGTTCATCGAGAGGAGATTTCAATGGATATGCTTCTGGATTTTTGAGAACTTCATCAATAGAAAAAGAATCTACGCCAATACTATTGGCAATATCTCTCAAATACAATTTTTCAATATTGGAAACTGAATCATCAGATTTTGCTAATTTAAAAAGTAATGCAATAATTGATTTTCTTTGCTCGATATCGTATTCTTCAAACATGTTTTTTGATTTCATGAAAACTAAATCTAAAAATAATAATTATTTTGGCTCGAACCTAAAGTTTTATATTTTGAAAAAAACCCATGTGAAAATCTGCTGTATTAACAGTATAGAGGAAGCTCAATTAGCCATCAACGCAGGAGCTTCTGCTTTAGGTTTAGTTGGGTCGATGCCAAGTGGTCCTGGAATTATCTCAAATGAAATGATTGGGAAAATTGCTCAAACTGTCGCTCAACAACCTGTAGAAACATTTTTACTTACGAGTGAAACTACCGTTGATGGTATTTATAATCATTATCAAAAAGCTAAAACAACGACTATTCAACTCGTTGATAAAATTGAAGAAAATGGTCATGCTCGACTCAAAGAGCTTTTGCCAAATGTAAAGCTAATTCAAGTACTACACGTTTCGGATGAAAAAACGATTGATGCAGCTGAACGACTCATGCATGAAGTTGATGCACTTCTTTTGGATTCAGGTAATCCTAATTTGAAAATAAAAACTCTAGGCGGAACTGGGAATACCCACAATTGGGAAATTAGTAAAAGCATTGTTACAATGTCGAAAATCCCAGTTTGGTTGGCAGGCGGTTTGAATCCTGAGAATGTTCAAAAGGCCATCGAAACAGTTCAACCTTATGGAGTAGATTTGTGCAGCGGAGTTCGAACGAATGGAAACTTAAATGGAAATAAATTGTTATCCTTTTTTGATAAAGTAAGAATATAGACGCAACTAATTTATTCTATTTGGCGTCTAACATTAATAAAGATTTTATACCCCGAAAAAATAACCTTAGTCAAAATGATTGCATTAGGATTTACCAACGTTGTCTTTTTTTCCTACGTCGTTTATTTGATTTTTGAAAGAAAAAAAGAAGTTCATAAAAGTAAGTTGTTTTGGCTCTTGCTGTTGGGATTATTTGTGTCACTTTACATTACTTCGTTGTTTCTTTTTGAAGAGAATAATACACCGATAATTATTGGGCTTTAAAAACGACATGTAAAGTCACCCTACCTTAGAAAAAATCCAAACTTAAAAGGATCATCAGGATCAATCAAAAATTCATGTTGTCCTGTGATATGCGCAGTTCCTTCCACTTGTGGAATAACTGCATCAAAATTCCCATATTTTTCTTCTCTAACAATTGAACCTTTAAAAACACTTCCAGTAATACTTTCGATGGTCATCGTTTCGCCAATTTTAATTTCATTGCGCATAAAATGAATGGGCATTCTTCCTGAAACTCCCGAACCAGTTGGGCAACGATCTACTTCTCCTTCTGCAAAAATGCAAACATTCCTACTATCCAAACCTTCCGAAACTGGGCCCCCAATAAAAATAGTTCCGTATAAAAAACTAAGATCAACTTCAAAAGGATGTTTGATTTGGGAATCAGATTTCATTACAGCTCGTTTGATGTCCATTCCTTTTTGAATGAGTAAGCTATAGTTTTCAGGAACGAGCGGAATACCTAATTTATCAGAATTAACATAAGCGTAAAATGCACCTCCATAAGCTAAATCATATTCCACATTACCCAACCCTTCCACTTCAACTTCTTGATCGAGCGCGACGACAAATGAAGGAACACAATGAAAATAAACACTTTCCACTTTTCCATTCTTTATTTTTACAAAAGAATCAATACGGCCACAAGGAGCATCAATTTTAATATGTGTTTCAGGTGAAATAACTTCCACCCAGTTCATTTCTATCGCCAAAGTTGAAATCGCAATAATCGCATGACCACACATTGTACTATAACCTTCATTATGCAAAAATAGAATTCCAAAATCACCATCGTTATCATTAGGAGGGAGTAAAATACAACCATACATATCAGCATGACCGCGTGGTTCGTGCATCAAAGCAAGTCGTAAATGGTCATATTTATTTTTGATAAAATTGCGATATTCCAATACAGAGCTGCCTTCCAACTTGGGAAAACCGTCCACAATGACCCGCAAAGGTTCGCCTCCGGTATGCATATCAATCGTTTTTATTTTGAGCCAATGCTCAGGAGGTTCGAAAGTATGGCTTGTTTTTAATTTATCTAAAAAAGAAGGCATGGATGAAAATCTTTGATGTTAAATAAAAAATGTTTTTCTTTGCACTTTCAAAGATAATTTTCCAAACTTAAAAATAATAAGACAATGTCAGGTCATATCGAAAATGCTGGAAAAAAAGGATACTGTATGATGTATTTTTTCATTGGTTTCTTCCTTTTTATCGCTCTATGGGCTACTGTATATTATGCGAACTTCCAACTTGAGTTCCCATATCCCAACTAAAATTTAACTGAAATAGATATTTATCTATTTTTTGAAATAATAAACCCGCTCTTTTCATAGAAAAAGGAGCGGGTTCGTTGTTTTGTATATTGGATATTTTTTACCATAACAGGAAGGGGATTAGATCTTTCGCTATCTGTATTAATAAACTCCACTTCATATTAAAATTGTTGCAATTTAAGATAACTTTACTGCTATCTTATCATAATTATTTTTAAAAGTTGCAATTCCTTTCTAGATGCAATTTGATCTCTCCACTTTTTTCGACTAAAAAATGTCAGTTAAATTTATTTATCAATGACAAAAAGTCTTTATTTTCTTTACGTTTAGGACATTATTTCAGAATTATGTAGATTTTTTTGCATTGGTCATGGATTTGATGTTTAAATTGCAAACACTTAATTTACGACTCTATAAGTCGGATTTTAAAAAATAAAAGACAGTAAAAAAATATATAAAATGACGTACGATAATTTCACTATAAAATCCCAAGAGTGCATTCTTAAAGCACAACAAATTGCAGGAGGTCATGACCAGCAAATGGTCGATACTCCACATCTCATCAAAGGTATTTTGATGACCGACGAAAATGTTCCAAATTTTTTATTACAAAAAATGGGGGTGAACATTCCTACGCTTCAAATGCGATTGGATGAGGCAATTAAAACTTATCCCAAAGTAGAAGGTGGAGAAAAACAATATTTGACGAACGATGCCAACAAAGCATTAAGTCGAGCAAAAAAAATGTTGAAAGAATTTGGAGATGAATTTATTTCAATTGAATTGATTTTGCTAGCCTTGCTTCAAGGCAAAGATAAAGGTGGACGATTGCTTAAAGAGTTAGGTGCTACTGAAAAAGAGATGAAAACTGCCATCGGAGAATTACGAAAAGGAAGAACAGTTACAGATCAAAATACTGATACTCAATATAATGCTTTGGCAAAATTTGCTATCAACCTAAACGAGCGAGCGGAGAGTGGAAAATTAGATCCAATCGTTGGACGTGATGAAGAAATTAGAAGAGTGTTGCACATTCTTTCTCGAAGAAAAAAGAACAATCCAATTTTGATTGGAGAGGCGGGTGTTGGTAAAACTGCCATCGTTGAAGGAATTGCTTGGCGAATAGTAAACCATGATGTCCCTGAAAATTTACAATCTAAAAAACTATTCGTTTTGGATATCGCAGCATTAATTGCTGGAGCAAAATTCAAAGGAGAATTTGAAGAAAGATTGAAAGGAGTAATTAAAGAAGTAACTGACTCGGAAGGAGAAATAATTTTATTTATTGATGAAATTCACACTTTGATTGGAGCAGGAGGTGGCGGTGGCGCAATGGATGCTGCCAATATTTTAAAACCAGCTTTGGCACGTGGAGACTTGCGAACGATTGGTGCAACTACTTTGGATGAGTACCAAAAGTATTTTGAAAAAGACAAAGCGTTAGTTCGTCGTTTCCAAACTGTTTTGATTGACGAACCAAGTGTAGCAGATACGATTTCTATTCTTCGAGGATTGCAAGAGCGATATGAAGTCTACCATAAAATTGATATTCTAGATGAAGCATTAATTGCGGCTGCGGAGTTGTCATCAAGATATATAGCTGATCGAAGTTTGCCAGATAAAGCGATTGATTTGATTGATGAAGCGGCTGCGAAATTACGTTTGGAATTAGATTCTAAACCTGATGAAGTTGATGAACAAGATCGAAAAGTTCGACAATTAAAAATCGAACGAGAAGCCATCAAAAGGGAAGGCAACAAAAAGAAACTTGATAAAATCAACAAGAAAATTGCAGATGCAAAAGAAAGTTTAGAAGACATTACAGCTGCGTGGAAAAATGAAAAAGAGATCGTTGATACTATTCAAAGTATTAAAAAAACGATTGAAGAATTAGAGCAACAAGCTGCGAAAGCTGAGCGGGATAGTGATTTCGAAACGGTAGCAAAAATCCGTTATGGGCAGATTAAAGAGAAAGAAGTCATGCTAAAAGTAGCAGAAGAGAAGTTGGATAAATTACCAGAGGAAAATCGATTCACTAATGAAGAAGTAAATGCGAATGACATTGCAGAAGTTGTTGCAAGATGGACTGGAATTCCGGTTTCCAAAATGTTGCAAAGTGAAAAAGATAAATTGCTTGGACTGGAAGCAGAGATTGGCCAACGATTGATTGGTCAGCATGAAGCAGTTGTAGCGGTGAGTGATGCGGTACGTCGAAGTCGTTCAGGATTGCAAGATGCGAATCGTCCGATTGGCTCATTTATTTTCCTTGGACCAACAGGTGTTGGGAAAACGGAGTTAGCTAAATCATTGGCAGAAGTTTTATTTGACGATGACAAGGCGATTACTCGAATCGATATGAGTGAATACCAAGAGCGACATTCGGTAAGTCGATTGGTAGGGGCGCCTCCAGGATATGTTGGTTATGATGAAGGTGGACAATTGACAGAAGCAGTTCGAAGAAAACCTTATTCAATTATTCTTTTGGATGAAATCGAAAAAGCGCATCCTGATACTTTTAATATTTTATTGCAAGTATTAGATGATGGTCGATTGACAGATAGTCGAGGTCGTGTGGCGAATTTTACAAATACAATTATTATCATGACTTCGAATATGGGAGCGGAGGTTATTTTGGAAAATTTCGAAGACTTAGCAGCTGTTGGTGAAGACCATCGAGCGGATATTTTGGAGACGACAAAGTTGGAAGTGTTTGAAGCATTGAAAGAAAATTTACGTCCTGAGTTCTTGAATCGGATTGATGATAAGATTATGTTTTTGCCATTGACAAAAGATGAGATCAAGCAGATTTTAGAATTGTTATTGAAAAAGACTAGAAAGATGTTGGCAAAGCAAGGCATGGAGTTAGAGTTGAGCGAGAGTGCAAAAGACCTCCTGGCAGACTTAGGCTACGATCCTCAATTTGGGGCAAGACCATTGAAAAGAGTTTTACAAAAAGAAGTCTTGAACGAATTATCTAAGTATGTTTTGTCAGGTGAGTTTGACGGTGGCGATACAATTTATGTTGATACAGATGCAAAAGGTTTGACTTTTGGAAATAAACCTTCCACGACTTCTGCGAAACCAAAATCGAATGGCGCAGCAAAACCTGCTGCGAAAAAAGATGCTAAAGCAAAGCAGCTGGAGGACCTAAAAAAGGCGACCAAGGATGTGGAAGATGCGGTGAAGAAAGCGAAAGAAGAAAATGGAGATACTGACTCTAAGGCGAAGGATAATTAAATTTCTTGCGCTATTTAAGCACCGACATAAAATAAAATTTAAGCTGCTATCCCATCAAAAGGTTAGCAGCTTTTTTTATTTTAAAGTTTTAAAATTTACCAAGTGAGTAGTTCACAAAATAAAATGATTTCATGTCAAAATTTCTCTCTAAGATTGTGACTCAATATCCTGAATTAAAATACGCCCTTCTTGAAGCTCAAACATTTGATCCTCAATATTTTGGTTTTCCAGAAGTGTATTATAAAATTATGGAAACCGATTCTGTCCGAGTCAATTCCTTTCGAGACTCATTTTTAAAATATAAAAATTTTAAAAATAAAGTTGTTTGTGAAGTGGGCGTTGGTACACTAGCTTTGTCGCGATTTTTTTTACCGCATGTCAAAAAAGCTTATCTCATTGAAAGCAATCCTAAGCTCATAAAATTTATCCAAAAAGAATTGAAGAAAAATGGCTGGGAAAAGAAAGTTGTATTTATTGCAGCTGATGCAATGACTGTTCAACTTCCTGAGAAAGTGGATTTTATCATTGGAGAAAATATGAGCATCTTTTGTGCGAACGAACATCAAGTGCAAATTTTTCAACATCTCAGACAATTCCTTAAACCAAAAGGAAAACTAATTCCTGAAAAGATTATTAATTTAGTTCAATTAGGCAAAGCTACTTTTAGTAAAAATATCAAACATTATCCAATTATGTTTTCTAGACACTTGCCTACTGTAATGACGATACAAAAGGAAGTGAATACCATCGACTTATATAAAACTAAGGATAAACCTGTAGCGAAAACTGTTCGAGTAAAAACATTGTTAAGTGGGAAAGTAAATTGTGTTTATTTGAATTCTTGGGTACAATGTGTGGAAGGTGTAAACTTTACTGGTACAGATAGTTTGATGCCTCCAACAATAGTTAAACTAAAAAAAGCAGTCAATGTAGTAGCAGGGGAAACGATTCAATTGAAGGTGAAATTCTCTTATGGCACATCATTAGATGAAGCTCTTTTTTGGATTGAACAATAAGAGATGTTTTCTGTATTCGAAAAACTAATAGTTTAAGTTTAAAAAATAATCGTGAAAAAAATAAAAACTTACCAAAAAGTTGTCCCTTCCAATGAGGCTATTTCTTTTGAAATAAAAAGAATGGAATCCATTTATGAGAAAACAAAAGGAGAACCTGACGAACCTCATCGACATGATTACTACATCGTTTTAATTGTTCAAAAAGCAAAAGGAAAACATATCATTGACTTCAATGAATTTGAGTTAACCGGTAATCAAATTTACTTCGTCAGCCCAGGACAAGTGCATCAGATTTTGGAAGAGGAAAAATCTTATGGATTTGCAATTACTTTTTCCGAACAATTTTTAATGCACAATTATATTCAAGCATCTTTTGTAAATAACCTCTATCTCTTTCAAGAAAATGGTTTTTCACCGCCGCTCAATATTGATGATAATACGTTACAAAAAGCGGTTTTTTTCGCAGAGCAAATGATAGAAAAAAAAGGGGGAGAAGGGACATTACAATATCAAGCATTGGGTGCTTGGTTAAAATTATTATTGATTCTCGCTCAAGAAGCTTGCGATTTATTTCCAGATAACCACACTCAAATTATTCAAGCTGGGAAAATTTTACTCAAAGATTTTAAAGAATTATTAGATCAAAATTATAGCAAATGGCATAAGGTGGCAGACTATGCAGCAGCCTTAAATATTACTTCTGATTACCTCAATAGTTCTGTAAAAAATTTGACAGGGAAAAATGTCAAAGTGCATATTCAAAATAGAATTTTACTAGCTGCTAAAAGGATGCTACTATTTTCTGAATTAACTAATAAAGAAATTGCTTACGAACTTGGATTCAGCGAACCAGCTAACTTTAGTCAGTTTTTCAAAAAACATACAAGCACTTCTCCTTCCGCATTCAAGAAGTTGTATTAAAAATAACACACACTTTATTCAATATCTGATTTTCATAAGTTTTACCCTAATTTTCATATTTCTATCACTAGATATTGCATTTATCTTTGTGTTATTAATTAACCAGTAAAGTTTGAAGCAATGGATCGTAAAAAATTTTTAAAAAAATCACTATTTGGAGCTGCAGGTTTAGCTGCTGGATCTAATTCTTTACAGGCCAAAAAAGCTGAACCTTCAAATTCCACTTATGATAAATTAATGGATCGAGTTGGATTCAATCATTTACCCAATAAAGAAGTTAAAACAATGAAATCAGTATTGCATAAAGCATCCACTAGAGGGAATGCGAACCACGGTTGGTTGAATAGTAACCACACTTTTAGTTTTGCTAATTACCATAATCCAGAGAGAATGAACTTTGGTGTATTGCGAGTTTTGAATGATGATGTCGTTGCTCCTGCGAAAGGATTTGGAAGACATCCGCATGATAATATGGAGATTATTTCTATTCCATTGGAAGGTGATTTGGAACATAAAGATAGCATGGGAAATACAACTGTCATCAAGCAAGGAGATATTCAGGTGATGAGTGCAGGAACGGGAGTTTTCCATAGTGAGTATAATAAAAATAGTGATCAAGCGGTCAAGTTCTTACAAATTTGGATTTTCCCAAATAAGCGAAATGTAACGCCTCGATATGATCAAATTAAGATCGACGAGAAGAAAATCAAAAATCAGTTGCACCAAGTTTTATCACCAAGTGCAGATGATGAAGGCGTTTGGATTAATCAGAATGCTTGGTTCCATATGGGTAATTTGGAGAAAGGAAAAAAAGCAGATTATGAAATCAAGTCAGATAAAAATGGTGTTTATGTTTTCGTTTTAGACGGTGATGTTACCGTCGAAGGACAGACTTTAAATAAAAGAGATGGGTTCGGAGTTTGGGATACTAACAATATCAACATTGAAGCAGATAACAACGCGAAAGTACTCTTGATGGAAGTTCCGATGAGTTTGTAATTTTCTTTTTACCTGATCCTGCAAAACTTGCAGCGGTGAAAGCAAAAGATAATTAATATCCTTGGTGGCACAGTTGGAACTGTGTCACCGTTTTTTTTTATCTAAACCAAAGAATTATCATTTACAAAATTAAATTCTTTGGAACCAATTTCTTTTAATGTATGTTTGGTTTATTCGAGATCTGTTCAAATGAATAATTATTGTTTTTAAAATCCAACTTAACAAAAAACAGATTAAAAAATTAAACGATGACGAACCAAGATTTAGGGTACAATGAAAGTTTAGAGAAATATAGAATCGAAGAAAAACTAGATTCATTTGAAACAGGTAGAGTTATTTCAGAGCATAAAGAAAGATATACAGTTAAAACACCTACCAATGAATTTGACTCAGAGCTTATTGGGAATCTAAGATTTACGGCAGAAAGTAGATACGATTTTCCTGCGGTTGGAGATTGGGTTGCTTTTTCTGAGTATGATAAAAATAAGGCTTTGATTCATGCGGTCTATCCACGAGCTTCAATTTTAGAAAGACAAGCTGTTGGGAGAAAAGGTCAAATTCAAATCATCGCAACTAATATTGATTTTGGATTAATCGTCCAGGCCGTTAATCGAGATTTTAATTTAAACCGATTAGAAAGATATTTAACCATTTGTAATTCTTCTAGAATTGAACCGATTATAGTTTTAAGTAAAATTGACTTGCTCAATGAATCTGAATTGGAAGACATTATAAATCAAATTAGATCTCGAATCAAAAAGCTTCAAATAATCACAGTCAGTAATCAAATAGAGGATGGCTACAAAGACTTAAATCAAATCATTCAAAAAGGAAAAACTTATTGCCTTCTCGGTTCATCGGGTGTTGGTAAATCAACCTTACTTAATAATCTATCAGGAAAATTATTGATGGAAACGGGGCAAATTAGTGATAGCGTAAATAAAGGAAGGCATATCACGAGTCATCGAGAATTAGTTGTTTTAGAAAATGGCGGAATTTTGATCGATAACCCAGGAATGAGAGAAGTTGGAATATCAGATTTATCTCAAGGCTTGGAAACTACATTTGAAACAATTGTTGAAATTTCTAAAAGCTGTAAATTTAAAGATTGCTCACATACTCATGAAAAAGGTTGTGCGATTTTAGAAGCGGTAAATAATGGAAAAGTTGATCCTGGTGCTTTACTTAATTTTCAAAAAATAGAACGAGAAAGGTCGCATTTTGAATCTAGCATTGCAGATCGAAGAAAGAAAGACAAAGACTTTGGAAAGATGATAAAAGGAATACAAAAAGAAAGGCGAAAAAATAAGTATTGAGTAAACGAACCTGCATCATTTAAAGTAAGATGATACAGGTTCGTTTTTTTACAAAAAAAACAGCTACTCTTGATAATACAAAAAACCATCTTCCCTCGCAAAACAAAAGAATACTCCATCTTCCACCAATGCCACTAAATTAAATCCTTTCTCCTGATTATAATTTGGAAAATAAAAAGCAGGCACCTTTGAAAAAACAAATTGATGATCTAAGAAGTTCTGATCTGGATTTTTTGTTTTTGAAATAGCATACTTTCCATCTTTTTTAATGATATAACTTTCTTTTTTCATAGGCATAGAAAAAAGGTTTCCAAAACCATTTAGATAAATCTCATCATAATTCAATGATGTAATTTCTTTGGTTTTTAAGTTGATCCAAAAACGTTTACCATCCCTGAAACCATAAATAAATTCTTTGTAAAGCACAAAGGATTTTCGATGAGGAGTAAAATATTCTTCTTCCTTTCTGACTACAATTGAACGGATCGTTTCTCCATTTTTATCATAGTCATATTTCATTTCTATTTGCGGAGTAAAATTATGGATTCGATCAAATTTTTCTGAAATATAAGTTTCCCCAAATTCATCAAGAATGGTAAAACTCATTTGCTCAGAACCTGTTTCTTTGTTCCCCGCGATATAAAAATATTGATCATCATGTGCACCAAAACCTCCAACACTTGAAAGATAAAACAAAGAATCATGAATTGCTTCAGTTCTATTTTTATGAGAAAGGATAATTCCTCGCTTCCCATTCAGATGATAGATCAGAGGGTTATTTTGGTACCGAAGCATATTTTGATAAGTCACTCCAGGGATATGTTCGATTTTATCTTTTTCAAAAGATACAGTCGTGTCATTTGTAATGATGAATTGAGTTCTTCTCTTTTTGTACTCAGATGAATTACTACCTCCAGTTGCATAATCCACATCTACATCCATCATTTCTTCATCCTGATAGGATTGGATAGGTTTGTTATTGGCGGTTCTTTTATATTGAGGTTTTCCTTTTTGAGCAGGATCAATGAGTTCATAAGTTTTAGTTGCATTATTATAAGCGAGGCATTTTTTGATGAATTCACTTTCTTTACTTACATAAGAAAAAGGAAGAACATTACTTCCTTTGACGGTTCGTGTTGGAGCATAATGATGCACAAATTCTAGTAACCATGTTACCTTCTTTTGTCATAAACTCCAAGACAGGAAATGTTTTGAGAATAATCCGCAGAAATCAAGGTGAGATTTTCATTGACCAAACCTAATTTATCAGTATATCGACTATTATTAAAACTTATTTTTACTGCTCGAACTTCAAGGAGTTGTTCTCCTAGAGTATTAAAAAGCATATGATCATGATGATATTCATTTTCAAAACCAACGATAAGTTCATTGTCTTCATAAAATCGATACTCCCGATAAGTTTGACTTTCAATGATAGCTTTGTCTTTATATAAAAGCCCGGTGGCTGTAATCAATTTCGCTTTTTTCTCACCCAAGTAATTTTTGATCGTATCTAATCTTGGGTTTTCTGTTTTGAAAAAACCATTTCCAAGAGCAATTACTTTTTCATAATCAGCAGGAACTTTGAGTTGACCATTCCTATCTGACAAACCAAATTTATCGCCTACTCGAAAAGGAATACGCATCTCTTGAGCCAATCCAATATTTAAAAATAAAAAAGCGATACTGCTGAAAACGTACTTCATATACTTATATTTTTTTGCAAAAAATATTTTACCAACTCAAATTAATTAAACCATCAGAATTAAAATTAGCATTCGCTCCTGCAACTTCGACATTGGAAACGGAGGTGTTCCCTTCCTAATCCATTGTAAAATGTATATCCCTCTAATAAACTAATTCAGTTTTTCTTTTAAAAAATCTAAAGCCATCGCATTCGCTTCTTGTGCAGCAGTTTCCACATATCCAGGATTACTTGGATTAGCAAAAGCATGATCTGCATCAAATTGTTTGAAAGTAAAGTTTTTGCTTGTCGCTTTTGTTAATGCGTCAAATTTATCAACCACCTCAGGAGTGATCCATCCATCTTTTTTAGCAAAGATTCCAAGAACATCGGCTTCCAATGGCATTAAATCTTTAGCATTATCTACAGGCATCCCATAATACATTACGCAGCCTGCTCCTTGTTTACCAAGCATAATCGAAGTCTTCAAAGACCAACCACCACCGAAACACCAACCAATAGTTGCTATTTTTGCATCCTTACCAACAGAAGCCATTGCTCCCTCGATAATTGCAGTTGCTCGTTCAGTAGAAACCGCATTCATGAATTCACCAGCTTGTTTTGGGTCGGTCGCAACTTTGCCATCGTAAAGATCAAGAGCCATTACATTTGTATTCGGTAAAGCATCCCGTAATCGTTCTGCTTCTTTTTTGATATGATCATTTAAGCCCCACCATTCATGGATGACGAAGAGGTAATTTTTACTTTCCTCTTTTGCTGTTAATAAATAAGCATTAGACATCTTTCCATCCAAGGTTGGAATCTCTATGTTTACCCCTTGTGGAGTAAAGTTAAGCGAGTCAGGCGTTTTGTGTTGGTCTTGAAAATCTTTATCAGTAGCATTTTCTGCAAATTTCTCTGTAGAATCTTTTTCCTTTGGTTGGTTTTCACCACATGAAAAAAGGAATAAACTAATGATGGAAAAAAGGAGTACGCGTTGTAACATGATTAAAATTTTAGTAAAAAAAAGTAATGATTTAAAAAAGTAAAGTTAGATAATTCTTTAGGGAGTTTTCTATGTTTTCATTCTTCTTTTCTTTTACCTTTGCTAGCGAAACATCATTTTCTAAAAATGGTTTAAATAGATGAATTAATGTTTTATTGGAGAAACTAAGCTTTAATTTTTTGTAAAAAAACTAAATAATGCCTACGACCAAATCAGCCATTCAATATAAAAAAGGAAAACTATCTAAAAAATTATTGCTCGAACTTTACGAACAATTATTACGTCCTCGAATGGTCGAGGAGAAAATGCTCATTTTGCTACGCCAAGGAAAAATCTCAAAATGGTTTTCAGGTATAGGACAAGAAGCTATTTCTGTGGGAGCAACTGCAGCTTTGGATAACGATGAGTTGATGTTCCCAATGCATAGAAATCTAGGTGTTTTCACCTCTCGAAATATTCCATTAAAAAGATTGTTTTGCCAATGGCAGGGAAAAGAACCTGGTTTCACCAAAGGTCGAGATCGATCATTTCACTTTGGAACGATGGAATATAATATCGTTGGAATGATTTCACATTTGGGTCCACAATTGTCTTTGGCAAGTGGAGTAGCCTTGGCGAATAAATTAGGAAAAGAAAGAAAAGTTTCCATTGCATTTACTGGAGATGGAGGAACGAGTCAGGGCGAATTTCACGAAGCGATGAACACGGCAGCAGTTTGGCAATTGCCCGTAATTTTTGTGATTGAAAATAATGGATACGGATTGTCAACTCCTGTGAATGAACAATATCGTTGCGAAACTTTGGCAGATCGAGGGAAAGGCTACGGTATGCGTTCTTACACAATTGATGGAAATAATGTCTTGGAAGTTTTTTCTACGATTAAAAAATTAGCTACGGAATTACGAAAGAAACCAGAGCCAATTTTGCTAGAATGTCAAACTTTTAGAATGCGAGGGCATGAAGAAGCGTCAGGAACTAAGTACGTTCCTAAAAAGTTAATGGCAGAATGGGCGGCAAAAGATCCATTAAAAAATTACGAAACATTTTTGCTTGAAGAAGGAATTTTAACGGAGGAAGCAATTGAAGATTTAAGAAAAAGTATCAAGTCAGAAATCGAAACTGGTTTGGCTGAAGCTGCGAAATTGGAAGTAGTGACTTCGACTCCCGAAGCAGAATTGGCAGATGTTTATGCACCTCACACGCAGGAAGTTGTTTTACCAAAAACAAAAAAGAAATCAGAAAAGCGATTGGTCGATGCTATCTCAGATGGACTTCGACAAGCGATGGAGAAGCATGATAATTTGGTTTTGATGGGACAAGACATTGCGGAATATGGAGGTGTTTTTAAAATCACAGATGGCTTTGTAAAACAATTTGGAAAAGGTCGAGTGCGAAATACACCGCTTTGTGAAAGTGCAATTATTGGAATTGGTTTAGGATTAAGCATGAAAAATTACAAGGCGATGATCGAGATGCAATTTGCGGATTTCGTCACATGTGGTTTTAATCAGATCATTAATAATTTAGCAAAATTACATTATCGTTGGGGCGAAAATGCAGATGTCGTAATTCGAATGCCTTCCGGCGGAGGAGTTGGAGCAGGCCCATTTCACTCACAAAGTAATGAGGCTTGGTTTGCACATACGCCAGGGTTGAAAGTAGTTTATCCTTCGACACCACATGATGCAAAAGGATTGTTGATTGCAAGTTTTGAAGATCCGAATCCGATTTTATTTTTTGAGCATAAAGGATTGTATCGAAGTCTTTCGGAAGAAATTCCAGATGATTATTATACCGTTGAAATTGGAAAAGCGAAAGTAGTTAGAGAAGGTTCTGACGTTTCAATTATCACTTATGGGCAAATGGTTCATCGTGTGAAAGAACTTGTCGAAGAGATGAATATTGATGCAGAGGTTTTGGATTTACGAACGTTGTTGCCGATAGATTATGATGCGGTGGAAGCGACTGTTAAGAAAACCAATCGAGTAATTATTTTACATGAGGATACTTTGTTTGGAGGAATAGGAGGAGAGTTGTCAGCGCATATTTCGGAGCATTATTTTGAATATTTGGATGCGCCAGTTTTGCGAGCAGCAGGTTTGGATACACCGATTCCTTTTGCGAAAACTTTGGAAAAAGATTTTATGCCGATGGGAAGATTGCGAGAGCAGTTAGAGCGGATTTTAAAATATTAGATTAATGATTATTGGAAAATATCAAAACTTCCAGAACTTAAAGTTCTGGAAGTTTTTTTATTTAAAGCTTGTTTTTCAAAAAATCATCTAACTCCTCCAGACTTGGATTAACCAAAACGATCACACCTTTTTCATCTAATAAATATTTAGTTGGGACTTCTGTGATCCCGTAAAGTTTAGCGACCCTTGAATTGAAAAAACGGAAATTGGTTACTTGATCAAAAACATGATTTTCCCAATTCAATTCTTTTTTACGGATAGCATTTTTCCATCGCTTCTCTTCTTTTTCTATTCCAATACCAACAATTTCAAAACCATTAGCATTTTTAAATTTTACATTTTGGTATTTATTAAAAAGTATTTTTAGTCCTGGAATTTCTACCAAACAAGGGCCACACCAACTTCCCCAAAAATCAATCAATACATATTTTCCTTCCAATTTTGTCAAGTCAGATTTTTCTCCAGAAGGCAAAGTCCATTCAAAATTTGGAGACCGTTCTCCATCATCGAACTTTGGCATTTGATACAAATACTTCCCAGCAAAAAAACTGAGGATGAATAATGGAATCCACCATTTTTTTAAAATTTTCATATGAATTGTTTTTGATATTGATTGACAAAACATGAATATGCAAATATCCTCTTTTTTAAATAAACATAAATAAAAGAAGTTTGTAACTTCCGTCGATTTTTTAACCAGATGTCCGTTGCACGAGTTTTATGATAAAGAACGGAATCATCAAAATACAAAAACATGCTCAGTATCATTCCAAGCGAAGTTCCTCAAGGTGTTTTACATCAGCATCTTTTAGGCTGCGTTTCACCTCGTCCGATTGCATTTGCAAGTACCGTTGATAAAGATGGAAATCCAAATATTGCACCTTATAGTTTTTTTAATTGTTTTAGTTCTAATCCTCCGATTTTAGTTTTTTCCTCCAATCGAAAAGGAACAGATAATACAACAAAAGATACCCTACACAATGTTGAAGCAACAGGTGAAGTGGTGATCAATATGGTGAGTCATAGCATTGTTCAGCAGATGGCGGTGGCAAGTATTGCTTTTCCTGCTGGAGTGAGTGAATTTGAAAAATCAGGCTTGACGCCTATCAAATCTGACTTGGTCAAACCTTTTCGAGTAAAAGAATCGCCTGCTCAATTGGAATGCAAAGTGCAACAAATTATCTCTCTGGGAGACAAAGGTGGAGCAGGGAATTTAATTATCTGTGAGGTAGTGAAAATGCACATTGACGAAAATGTCATGGATGAAAATGAAAAAATTGATCCTCAAAAAATTGATTTGATGGGAAGAATGGGAAGAGCATTTTATGTGCGAGCAAGTGGGAAAAATGTTTACCCAATTTATCAAAATGTAGGAGAAATTACCATCGGTTTTGATCAACTTCCTGATAGCATTCGCAATAGTGAAATTTTGACTGGAAATAATTTAGGACAACTCGCAGGAATGACAGCTTTGCCAAGTGCAAAAGATATTCAAGAGTTGAAAGATGATGAGGAAATGCAAAGTATTTTGAAATCAGAAAATGCAAAAGAGACCTTACATACTTTTGCCAAAACGATTTTGGATGAAAGTGATAATCGGAATTTTGCCGCAGAGGTTTTGATGTTGGCAGATTCAATTGAGTAATAAATTATGAGTGATAAGTGATGAGTCGCTTTCGTGCAAAATCATTACTTATCACTCATAGTTTATTACTAATTATGACTCTTCATTATGTTTAATTCGTCTTAACCCTCTTTCGTTCATAATATTTCTAATCCAATTTGGAATCACAACTACGCCCACCAACAAGTATAAATAATAAGTAAATACTCTCCAGATAAAAGCAATAATCAAAGCTATCGTTCCCGAATTAACATAGTCACTTAAGAATCCTCCAAACAAAACTTCTGCAAAACCTGCACCTCCTGGAGTAGGACTAAAAGCCATGATCACATACATCGTTTGCAATCGAGCATAAAGATTAGATTGAGTGTCAAAGTCAGTTGAGATATTTACAAATGCAATAATGAGACAATTCAATAATAAAAATCGGCAAGACCATGCTGTTGCAGTTGAAAGAAATCCTCCAAGGTGGAATGACCATTTTTTCGTCAATAATTCTTTACTCGCTAAGATCATATCATCGCCTAATTGAATGGCTTTTTCTCTACGTTTTTTTAAAAAACCGATTCGAGTAGCTCCAACGATAATTCGTTTTATGGTTTGAGGGTTGATGAATAAACCATAAAAGAATATTGCACCATAAATAGCCATGAAAATATATGCTCCAAAAAAAGTATAAGCCCAACCATCAATGTCAGTTAAACTATTCATGTTGGGGCGAATCATATTTGTTCCAAAGAATAGAAATAAAATAGGTAAAACGCCTATGAAGAAAATAGTATCTAAAACGGCAGAATACAATACAAGTGTGGTCGTTTTGGCAGCAGGTAATTTCTCTTGAGCCAAAACTACCATGGCAACTGCGGAACCTCCAACACTTGTGGGAGAAACGGCTGAACTGAATTCCCAAATAAAAATCAACTCAACACATTTTTTCCAACTGAACTCTCCTTCCGTCAAAATTCGAAGACGAGTAGCATAAGCAATATGTCGAATGATTAGCAAAAAGAATGAAACCAGAACCCATATTAAAGTATGCCTAGACCATTTGATTTTCGCAAATTCCTCAGGAGTGAATTGTTGATAGAGTAAATAAAAAACAACTCCTAATCCAATCAAAATTGGAAGAATAATTCTTGATGTCCGAACTGATTTCAGTACATCTTGCTCATCTTCGTTGAATGCTTCTAGTCTGTTTTCTTTCACGTAAATTGATTGTTATAAAATGGAGATTTGTTTTTTAAAAAATTATTAAAAAAGGAAAACGAAAGATAGTAAAAACAGTTCATGGAATATCTAATTTTATGAATTAAAAGTAGGCCGACTCTCCGAGTCGTTTCTCGTTTATTATTTGAAGCGACTAGGAAAGTCGGATAATTCGGAGATTCGTCTTCCGAAAAAAATGTATTTTTACAAGATGGAAGAACGAATTAGAAAATGGCGATTGATACTAGGAAAAGATGCTGATAAAAACAATGATGAACAAGTTCCTCTCCCTTCTGAAATGAAAGGAATGGATGATGTTTTGGAAGCACTTTATGATTCTGAACGTAAGGCTGGTTTAGGAAGTTCTTCGCCAAATGTGAATCGTTGGTTAGGAGATATTCGAAAATATTTCCCGAGTTCGGTGGTGCAATTGATGCAAAAAGATGCGCTGGAAAGATTGAAGTTGGAGCAAATGTTACTCGAGCCTGAGTTACTAGAAGCAGTTGAGCCGGATGTGAATTTGGTGGGGACACTACTTTCACTCATGAAAGTTTTACCTAAAAAAACTAAAAGTACTGCACGAGCAGTTGTGCAAAAAGTAGTAGAAGATTTAGAAAAAAGATTGAAAAACCCTTTGCGTCAAGCGATTCAAGGAGCGATCAATCGTTCCGTTAGAAACCGTCGACCAAAGCATAATGAAATCGATTGGAACAAAACCATTCGAGCTAATCTTAAAACTTACCAGAAAGAATTCAACTCAATCATTCCTGAAGTTTTAATTGGTCATGGCAAAAAAGGACAGTCCTTAAAAGATGTAATTTTGCTCGTCGACCAAAGTGGTTCGATGGCAAATTCGATGGTTTACGCAGGTGTCTTTGGAGCGGTGATGGCTTCGTTGCGTTCGGTCAAAACATATATGGTGGTGTTCGATACTTCGGTGGTTGACTTGACGGAAGAGCTGGATGATCCTGTGGATTTGTTGTTTGCTACTCAACTTGGAGGAGGAACGAATATCAATAAAGCACTAGGTTATGCGAAGGAATTAATTCGAAAACCAGAAGATACAATTTTGGTTTTGATTTCAGATTTGTATGAAGGTGGAAATGAAAATTCAATGATCAAGAAAGCCGCTGCGATAAAAAGTTCGGGCGTGCAAATGGTTGCATTATTAGCTTTGGATGATCAAGGTGCGCCTCAGTTTGATAAGTCGGTGGCTTCAAAATTTAGTGCATTGAATATTCCTGCGTTTGCTTGTTCGCCTGATCAGTTTCCGAGTTTGATGGCTGCTGCGATTAAGAAGGAGAGTATCAATGATTGGATGGCAAGAGAAGGAATCGTGGGGAAGGGGTAAAAAATAGATTTGATGAAAAATAGATTTTGGCTATTATTTTTGATTTTATTAGTTGGTTGTGAAAAATATGATAAAATTGATTTTGAATCGGTCTTAGGAGAATATTTTCATACAGTTCCTTCTAAAGATTATTCTCACCTTGAATTAAGAAATGATTTTACTTACCACTTTGATCAAGCGCAATCACATAGTTGTGAAATTTGGGGGCATTATTATGGCAAGTGGGAGATAGATAATAATAAGATAATACTTTTGGAGGGAGTTGACTTGGATACTTTTATCTCTGTAAGGGGAAATCGAAATATTAAAACGGATACTTTATTAGTTGTCTTTGAACAAGACTTACTTGATTCTTTTCCGAATTTACAAATCCGATTTGGGTGGTTTAAAAAAGATTATAAAATTGAACAGAATGAAATTGTTTTTGATAAATATGCCTTCTGTTCAGAGAATCAAATTTTTAGAGACACTAGTATTTTCCCTTTTGATAAAGAATCGAGATACCAGTATTTTTCCATAGAAATGAAATTACGTGCTGGGAATTTTTACAAAGAAATAAATCATGTTTTGAGTTATGGAAAATTAAAGATAGGGCTTAATGATTTTAAAAATGATTACCCAAAGTCTAAGAAGTTATTAGAATATAAAATGAAGAATGAAATTTTATATTCGGAGGGAAAAGATGGATGGATTTATGAGCACCAGTTAATTCAAAGAGAAGAGCAAGGGTTTTAAATAACAATACATTTCCAAAAACAAAAACCGCAAAAGTGCCAACTACTTTTGCGGTTTTTATTTTTTCAAAAAAGAAATTTCTCTTACCAAATATTTTCAATGTCCTCCGTCACGTATGCATGATCTCGGTCGATATAATAAGAGTCATCTCTTCTTTTTCGCATCAAATGATCTTTTCCAAAAATTCTAGCTAAAATTGACATTGGGAAAAGAACTAGGAAAAATACTAAACCTAAAAGAATAGGTCCAGTTACATAATTACCTAGAATCTCAGCAAATTTAAACCACGCTCCCGTGATCAAATTCATCACGGTATTTGACATCATACTTAAAACGCCAACTATCAATGAAGTCCATAACATCCAATCAACATCAAACCCTCTCCATACTCCAAAAATGAAATACAAGGCTAAAAAACCGACAACTATGGCAAGTATTGCTTCTACTTTTTTTTCTCTATTCATGATAATGAATCTTTAAATTCCTTCAAGGAATCTATTTAGTTTTTACAAATATTGTTTTTGGAAAAGGAAACCTCCTTTCCAAAAGTTTTCTTGATGAAAATCCGTGCCACGGTTGGAGCCGTGACACGGGTTTTGAATTACTAGAATAATGTATAGATAAATGGAGCGATAGCTGAACCACCTCCAATTACGATTAATACACCTAGTAGAAGGAGTAAAATAATTACTGGTGCTAGCCAGAATTTTTTTCTTTCTCCCATGAATTTGAATAAGTCCTTAATAAAATCCATTTGCGTCAGTTTTTAGTTTTTCAGCGACTAGTTGATGTCCGTTTGGATTCCAATGGCCTTCAAGTAAATAGAAATGATTTAAAATATTCGTTTCACCTGAATCAATAAAGTCATCTGAAAGGTTATAAAAGGTTACGTTTTTATCTCTAAAGTAATTGTCAAAAAATGCTTCTTGTTCTGTTTGTCGACCTTTGATTCTTGCATCAATATCATTGATCGCAGGAATGTAGTAAACTAAAAATTTACGACCATCTGCTTCTACTTCTTTTCTCAATTGCTCGATGTAAATAGAAGTTAATTTTTTTGCTTGATCCATATCAATGTCTTCATCATAACTCACAATCTGATCTGGTATCAATAAATTAACTAAAACAGCTTTTAGCAAAGAGAAAAAATGCGAATGACTAATTAGCCAATTATAAATTTTGCTCTTGCGTAATTTTTCTTTTGTTCCACCAGTTAATTTTTCAAAACTTTTTGGAGTCAAGGTTGAATCATTAATCACATCAAAATACTCATCTCGAATATTATCTGCTAAGTCGTTATAGTGAGCAAAATAAATAACCGTATTAGGTTGATATTTATCTTTGTAAAATTGATACGAACGTAATGCATGATCGGTACCTCGACCTTCCACTCCTGCATTAATAATTTCCACACTATCTTTAATAAGTGCTTGTTGCAACTCGTAAGCAAAAGTTTCTTGATCGTTGACTCCTTTTCCATAGGTAAAAGAATCTCCGATAAACATTATTTTTTTGTTAACGAAATCGGGTATGTCACCTTTGTGAGTTACTCGAAAGCCGTCATCACCATTCGTAAATTTTATATCATAATTGTTAGGTTGATATTCAGCACCCTTCAAATGAGGGATATGAATCAAACCAATATCTTTATCATACATAAATTTTACTGGAGCCAATTGTTGCGGCTCAACCACCCGAACAATTCCCTCACATACCAACAACATTATAAATGTTGATAGTAGCATCGTACCAATATTGGACAACCATTTTTTCATAGTATGACTAAGCTGGTTTTAGTTTTTTTAGGGACAATTTTTAGTCTAAAACAAATTCTTCTTTCCATTTATCTTTTTCTTTCCAATCAGGTTGTGCTGTTTTTACAAAAACATAATCACCTACAACTAAGTAATCCATTTCCGTTCTCATAAAACAACGGTATGCATCTTCAGGTGTATTTACGATTGGCTCCCCTCTTACATTGAAAGAAGTATTAATCACAACAGGGCATCCTGTTAGATTTTTAAATGCCGAAATCAATTGATGATATTTCGGATTTGTTTGTTTGTGCACAGTTTGAATTCTTGCAGAAAAATCAATGTGAGTAATCGCAGGAATCGTAGATCGAACTGTGTATAGTTTTTCACGTTGTGATAAATCATGATAGTTGGCTGGAACTTCCTTTTTGATTTTCTCAGCTACATCTTGTACCAACAACATATAAGGTGAAATACCTTCATGGTCAAACCAATCTTCTACATCTTCAGCCAAAACTGAAGGAGCAAATGGTCGGAATGATTCTCGATATTTGATTTTCAAATTCATTTTCTCTTGCATTTCAGAGTTCCGAGGATCTCCGAGGATACTTCTTCCTCCCAATGCACGTGGACCAAATTCCATTCGTCCTTGCATCCAGCCAATAGCTGCACCTTCTTCAATATATTTAGCCACTTGATCGCACAAGTCCTGGAAGTTGTCATATTTTTTATAAACAGCTTTTGTTTTCCTAGCCATTATTTCAATCTCTTTGCTAGAAGCTTCTGGTCCTAAATATGATCCTTTCATAGAATCCATCATCACACCATTCGTCACTTTTCTATCTTTTTTGAAATAGATATAATTAGCGACTTGAGCTGCTCCCAAGGCTCCTCCAGCATCACCTGCTGCAGGTTGGATGAATACATTTTCAAAAACTCCCGCTTTCACTAATTTTCCATTTGCCACACAATTCAAAGCAACTCCTCCAGCCATGCACAAGTTTTTAGAACCTGTCAATCGTTTCGCTTCTTTGGCCATTAAAATGACAATCTCTTCGGTTACTTTTTGAATCGCCATTCCTAAATCTGACTGGGCTTGGTTCATTTCCGTCTCTGCATCTCTTCGTGGGAAACCAAAAAGTTTTTCCCATTTTTTATCATGCACCATCCGAAGACCAGTTGCATAGTTGAAATAATCTTGATTCAACCAAAGAGATCCATCAGGTTTGATGTCAATCAATGTTGTTTTGATGATTTCGATAAATTTCTTAACTCGCTCAGATTTTGGATTTCCGTAAGGAGCTAATCCCATTAGTTTGTACTCTCCTGAGTTTACTTTAAATCCTAAGAAATAAGTAAAAGCAGAATACAATAATCCAATGGAATGTGGGAAGCGTAATTCTTTTAAAATTTTAATATCCTTTCCTTTTCCATGACAAATAGAAGCTGTCGCCCATTCGCCCACACCATCGACAGTCAAAATAGCTGCCTCTTCATAAGGTGATGGATAGAACGCAGAAGCTGCGTGAGAAAGGTGATGTTCAGGGAACAATAATTTTATCTTCTTTTTATCGTATGGTTCAACTTTCGCCAACTCCTCGTGAATCAATCTTTTCAAAAACATTTTCTCTTTTAACCAAACTGGAATCGAAGTGATAAAAGACCGAAATCCTTTTGGTGCAAATGAATAATAAGTTTCTAAAAGGCGCTCGAATTTGAGTAATGGTTTGTCGTAAAAAACAATAGCATCTAATTCATCAATACTCCATCCTGCTTGCTCTAAACAATATTTTGAAGCATTTACAGGAAAAGCTGGATCGTGTTTTTTTCGAGTAAATCGTTCTTCTTGTGCTGCTGCGATAATATTATCTCCGTCAATAACGGCTGCTGCTGAATCGTGGTAAAAAGCGGATATTCCTAGTATCTTCATTAGAAGGTGTACATCTTGTTTGTTATAAAATAAATTTTCAGAGTTAACCTTATTTTCAAATGGGCAGATAAAGAAACGTTTAATCGTTTTGGAAAAAAAGGGTTGTTTGGTGGGTATGTAATAAATTATGTTGTGACTGCCTTAAAACTGAATTTTGGAAGAGCAAAGATAAAAAAAACCAACATTATTGTCAAAGCATAGTTTTGATTATTAGTTTTGGTTTTTTCATCATCTAAATGGGTGATAATCAGCTATTTACCACACATTTGTGCATTTAAAAAACAAGTATTAAGTAAAACGAAATTTAAAAAATATTGTTTCTAATCAAGTTGATAGAAATTAAAAAGGTGATAATTTTCTTAATCGAATACTTCGAAAATTAACTATCCCCATAGTATTAAAAATTGATATTTGATGGGTTCCTTTTTTCCAATTCAAATTTAATTCTGAAATATCTTTTTCCACCATTTTATATCCATTCATCCAATGTTCGATTTTTCCATTTTTAACAATGATTCGACCGGTATTCCATTTTCCTAATCCTCGGAAATCTCGATCTCCTCCCGGAACACAGATATTTTGGGAAGCTATCATTCCTTTTAAAGATGCTAAAGATTGATCTCCTTTTTGTTTTGCTTGAGGAAGTGAATTATTATCGATGATTTGAAAGCTACATTTTTCACCGTTTTTATTGGAAAAATATTCAATACCGCCTTCGGGGTTTTCACCGATTAAGAAATCAAACTTCAGGTCAAAATTTTCTGCTGTTGCGAAATCAATAGGTTCTCCTTCCTTTAAAATAATGGTGTCTGTATTGGTGAAAATTAATTCATAACCTTCTTTTTTCTCACGTTCACTTAATTGATTTGGAACTAAATTTATCTCAGGCGTTTTTCCATCATCTGGTGTTTGTAATTTTTCCAAATTATTGGTTGCGATTTTTATATTTCTCCATTGAACAGTTTTTCCAACCATCGAAGAATCCTTGCCTATGTCATGAACTTGCAACCCAATAAAGCCTTCCGAAGTTAAATCATCTCGAAGATTGGCTGTTTGAATTCCATTCACCCAAACTCGAATGGATGGACCAATGGCTTCGATTCGATATTTATTCCAGACATCATTTTTAAAACCTTTCCGTCCTGCTGAGTTTTCGCAAAGTGGATAAATCCAATCTCGCCGTCCTTCATCATAAATTCCACCACTAAAGGCTCGTTGACTTGGGTCAACTTCAACTTGGTAACCATGCACTCTTCCTTTCTGATAATCTGGAATTGAGTTACTGCGAATTTGAATTCCAGAATTGAGCGGTTTGTCAACTTTTAATTCTAGTTCCAAAATAAAATCATCGTACATTCTTTTTGTACATAAAAATGTGTTCGGTGTATTTAGTTTTGCAGTACCAACGAGCACTTTTTCTTCAATGGAATATTCGGCAGTTCCATTTCGAACTTCCCAGTTGTTGAGATTTTGTTCATTAAAAAGTAATTCCCAATCAGAAGTTTTTGAAGTCTTGTTTGATTGGCCACATGAAAAAAATAACACGAGAATAAAAAGTAAAAACCACTTCATTGATAATCTTTTTTATTTTTATGAAAAAATCAAAACGAAATTAAAATCATTTTTGAATTATGACGAATTCCAAATATCTACTTTTTATTTTAATCTTTTTTATTTCTTGCCAACCTGATTCTAAAACTAATATTTCAGAGCCTGAAATTGACTTGAGTGATTTTATTTTACAAGACAATTTTCAAATCGAACTCATCGCATCTGAACCTCTGATTGAAGCTCCAGTCGCCATGACTTTCGATAATCAAGGAAGAGTTTGGGTAATGGAGATGCCCGACTACATGCCGAATATTCATGGCAGCGATGAAGATGTAGCACGTGGGCGTATTGTTATTTTGGAGGATAAAAATGGGAATGGTCGAATGGATAACGCGAAAGTTTTTTTGGGAAAATTACATCAACCACGAGCGATGGCATTAGTTTATGGAGGACTATTGTATGCTGAAGCACCAAATCTTTATTTTGTAGAAATTGAAAATGATCAGCCCAAAAATAGAGTGTTAGTTGATAGCCTTTACGCAGTTGGAGGAAATGTGGAACATCAACCAAATGGCCTGATGATGAATCTCGATAATTGGATTTACAATGCAAAAAGTAATTTCCGATATCGAAGGGTAGATGCTGTTTGGAAAAAAGAACCCACTCATTTTCGAGGGCAATGGGGAATCACACATGATGATTATGGACGACTTTTTTACAATGACAATTCGAATCCTTTATACGGAGATTATGTGATGCCGAATCAAATGACTCGCAATAAATTTTTACACCCAAAAGAAGGAGTTGGGAAAAATATTTGTGTCGATAGAAGTTTACATCCGTTGCAATCGACTGCCGTTAATCGAGGTTACATGGATGGCATGTTGGATGAAGAGGGGAAGTTAATTTCGTTCACTTCTGCTTGCTCTCCGATGATTTATAGAGGCAATGATTTTGATGAAAAATATGATGGAAATGCATTCGTTTGTGCTCCCGAAATTAATGCAATTAAGCGAATCACCTTATCTGAAAATGATTCGAAAATTGAAGGTCAACCTGCCTGGGATAATAAAGAATTTTTGATCACAACTGACGAAGGTTTTCGTCCTGTAAATTTAAATAATGCGCCTGATGGAAGTTTTTATATCACCGATATGCATCGTGGAATTATTCAGCATAAAGTTTACATGACTGCATATTTGAAAAAACAAATTGAAGAAAGGCAGTTAGATACTATTATAAATTCAGGTAGAATTTTTCGAGTTTTTCAAAAAGAAAATAAATCGGAAAATATTGATTTGGAAAAATTAGACAATGATGAATTATGTGATTTATTAAAAAATAAAAATGGATGGCTTCGGGATCGAGCGCAACAATTATTGATTCATCGAAGTGCGACTGATGTAATTGGAAAACTAAAATCTATTGCAATAGATTCAGAAAGTCATTTCGCCCAAATTCATGCTTATTGGACCTTGGAAGGTTTAGATGCTTTAGATGAAGTTGTTTTGTTAGATGCTCAAAATGATTGGAACTCAAAAGTAGTTACGACAACAATTCGATTATTAGAAAATTTCCCAAATAAATTTCCAGATAAAATTTTAAAAAAATACAATCAGTATTTTGATTTGAAAATCAAAGAGATTGATTTACAATTAGCATTGTCTATCTCAAAAATGGAAAATAAAAGAAATGTAAATACATTGTTATTGAAACTCAATCAACGTTATCCAGATGATGGATTAATTGCGGAAGCAATTGTTAGTGGTTTGCACGGGAAGGAAGTTTCTTTTTCAAATTTCATTAAAAAAGAAGGAAGCGAAACCTTAAAAAATAAACTCAATCAAGTTTTAGAAAATGTCAAAAATGATAATCCAAATCGAATTTTTAAACGAAAAAAAATTGGTATGGATGACAAAACTGTTGGGCGAGATTTATTCAATATTCATTGTGCAGCTTGTCATGGAATAGGGGGAGAGGGTATTCAAAATTTAGCACCTTCCTTGCTAGCTGCAGACTTAGTTGAAATGAATTCGGAGGTAGTCACTTCAATAATTTTACATGGTTTGCAAGGCGAGATTACTGTCGAAGGAAAACTTGTGAAATTCAACGCAGCTATGCCTGGACTAAAAGATAATGATGAATTGACAGATGAAAAAATTGCAGCAATTACTGCTTATGTGAAAAATGCTTTTAGTTTAAGTCCACAAGGAATTAAAAATGAAAGGGTCAAAGAATTGAGGAATGAAAAACCAGAAAGTGGAGAACTTTTTTCGGAAAAAGAGTTAGTGAAGAAGTATAAAGAGTAGGAAAGTTTTATTGTGAATAAGTCCTTCCAGGTTTTTAAAATCTGGAAAGACTAGAATGTTTTTTATTTTTTCTCTTTTACATGTTTATCCATCCATTCCGTCATTTCCCAAAGCATGTGCATGATTGATTCACGTGCTTGATAACCATGACTTTCATGTGGCAACATAACGAATCGAACAGTCGCTCCATGACCTTTTAATGCGGCATAGAATCGTTCACTTTGCATTGGATAAGTTCCAGAGTTATTATCTGCATTCCCATGGATTAAGAGAAGGGGATCTTTTATTTTATCAGCATGAACGAATGGAGACATATTAAAATAAGTCTCAGGAGTTTCCCAAAAAGTTCGTTCCTCTGATTGAAAACCAAAAGGTGTCAACGTTCGATTATAAGCTCCACTCCGTGCAATTCCTGCTGCGAATAAATTAGAATGCGCTAATAAATTTGCCGTCATAAATGCACCATAGGAATGACCTCCGACAACTAAACGATCTTTGTCCGCAACACCCATATCTACAATCTTA
>CAJQQY010000002.1 GCA_905480595.1 uncultured Saprospiraceae bacterium
CTCCTGCATTCCATCCTGCATTTGAGGTATAATTAATGATTGTAGGATGCTCTCCTTTTTTAAGAAAAGGTATTGCAGCTCTTGAAGCGAAAAATACAGAATCTAAATTTAATGCCATGACGAATCTGTAAAATTCTGTGGTCATTACTTCAAATCTAGATCGTCCACCTAATCCACCTGCATTATTTACAAGCACATCAATTCGTCCATACTTTTCACCAATTTTGTAATGTTTTCAGTTACCGCTTCTTCTTTAGTAACATCAAATCCGTAATACTCAGCCTTGATCCCTTCGGCCGTAAGTTCTTCAACTCTTTTAGCCCCTGCTTCATCATCAATACCGTTCAATATTACAGTAAATCCGTCTTTTCCTAATCTTGTTGCTACTGCAAAACCAATACCTCCTGTGGCACCAGTTATAATCGCTACTCTTTCTTGTGATTCCATGAATTTTAATTTTTAAATTTTAAGAAGTTATTAGTTGATTTACAAAAATGTAAATGTATTGTTATTTTTTCATAAACTTATTTTAATCCGCAGGTGCCAATGGTTCGATTTTCGGACAAAGGACCCAAATACTTGCTAATGCAATTAAAGCCATAGCTGCACCAATCACAAAAGCTGGTGTGTAATTACCTCCTGAAGTAAGCCAAGGAACTAGATATATTAATCCAGCTGCTGTCAACTTAGCCGCCATTCCTGCAATTCCTGATAATGTCCCAACTGTTTTTCCACCAAAAAAATCACTTGGTAAAGTTTGAACATTTCCGATTGCCGTTTGGAAACCAAATAAAATAACTGCCATAATAAGTACAGCTGTTGTTGGCCCTCCTGGGTTTGCCATAGCCAATAAACTTGGCAACATAATTAAGCATCCTATAGTAATTACAATCTTTCTTGTTTTATCTACACTCCAACCTGATTGCAATCGATTCTGGGCAAATAACCCACCAAACCAAGCTCCTAACATCGCTCCTACATATGGCACCCATCCATAAATACCAATCGTTTTCACATCCATACTGTAGACTTCATTTAAATAAATTGGAATCCATACTACGAATAACCACCAAATTGGATCAATAGCAGTAGAGGCAATAATAACTCCCCAGCTTTGTTTGTGAGATAATAACTTTCCTGTAGTTGGATTGTATCCTTCATCGTGTGTACCATCTTTATCTAAATCTTGATTTTGCTGCCCAGTTAAAATGTATTGGCGTTCCTCCTCGGATAACCAGGGATGAGATTTTGGTGGAGCTTTCACTAAGATCATCCATGGAATCAACCATAACAATCCCACTAAACCAACCAGCACAAAAATCATTTGCCAACTAAAATAAATGGTCAAAAATGCAATCATTGGGATCGCAACAATTCCTCCAATAGCTGCTCCCGAATTAAAAAGACCTTGTGCAAAAGCTCGTTCTTTAGTTGGAAACCATTCGGCATTTGCCTTCGCTGCTCCTGGCCAGTTACCTGCTTCTGCTACTCCCAAAATAGCTCGGAAAAATCCAAAACTTAATACTCCTTGAGCAAAAGCGTGAAGCGCAGTTGCTATAGACCAAACACCAATTGACAAGGCAAAACCTAGTCGTGTTCCTACCCAATCAAGGATCTTCCCAAAAATAGCCTGTCCAAAAGCATAAGAGAACATAAAAATAACTGAGATGGTTGCAAAATATCCTTTACGTTCATCATTAGAACTATCGGGAAATAAATCTTCTGCTATATCTGGCCAAAGCACACCTATCGATTGGCGATCAATATAATTTATAACGGTCGCAAGTGCGATCAATGCGATGACCCACCATCGTAATCCTTTAAGTTTCATAAGTTGATTGTTTCGTTTCTATATTCAAAAAATAACTTGATAAGTCAGGTATCGGATACCCAAGCACCTTGTGAATAAATAGTTTTTTATTATAAAAAATCTTCTCTTGCTGGACTAAAAACATCAATCAATGTTCCTGCTTTTAAGCACTTACATCCGTGCATCACCATGGTAGGGATATAGTAAGAATCTCCTCCTTTAATAATGCGAACATCGTCGCCGATGGTCATTTCAAATTCTCCGCTTTGCACATAAGTGACTTGCGAATGATGATGATTGTGTAAATCTCCGATTCCGCCCTCTTTGAAATCTGCAACTACTAGCATGATCTTAGAATCATAGCCGTGAATTTGTCGTCGTAAAAGTGGATTGACTTGTTCCCATTCCTGATCTTGTTGCAGGAAGTAAGGTTGAGTAGGTTTTATTTCTGCCATTTTATAACAATGTTTTTACAATTATTAAATTATTTTAATTTCTCTTTAAATCAAATACTCCTTTCCATTTATAAATCGCTTTTCCAACTTTCAATTCATGCATCGCATCTGACGAATTATTTTGGTTGGAAATGGTTAATGTCCATGTCGATTTATCTTTTTTAGAAAAAGAAACTACTGTATAGTTATGATCATTATGTACAACCTTTACAGATTCTATTATTGAAAACGGACTCAAAGGAATTTCTGAAACTGGATCGTAAACTCCATGTGATTCTATCACCGATGCAAAAACACTATTCCCCCCATTTCTTCTTTGGATAAAAACTGGATCATGACGCAAATTAAAAGTCGGATCATTTGCTCCTGCTCGTGCAAAAATCAATTCGTCATTTTTATCAGAAGAAGTTGTCATCGTAAAAATCTTTCCTCTCACTTGACCACCACCATCACCTTGAGGTGCAAACCAAGTCATTTGATTACCTTCACCAGAAGATCTTCCATTAGCTTCTTCCCAAATGTGTTGATAGCCATGACCATTACCAAGAGTAGTAAGCCGTTGCGTTTGGGCAACATATTCAAAATTCGTAGAAAGCAGATGTCCATGAAACCAGGTTGGTAAATCATATTGATTTTCATTTTCAGATTCTACGCGCATGACATCCACCACAATTGGATTTCTAAAGTTTTCATCTTTTATCAAAAAGAAAGTTCGATGCATCGTTGCGTCAGCGTAAGCATGAAATTCTTTTGCACTTACTGCTTGAACATTTGGATTTTTCGCATCGAAAAAATATTGGTTGGGATGGTGAGCCTCTGCCTCTTTGACCTTACCTTCATAATGAGAAGTTTCATTAATGATCAAAGCATTATGTGCAATCGTTTGCTTCGCATATGATTGATTTTCTTTTAGATATCGACCGCCTCCTTTTTGGTCAATATTCACCCAACGAGCTGATCCATAATCTTGAATCACTTCTCCATCTTCATCATAAAGTGAATAGGACAATTTATCAAAATGACCATGTCCCATTCCATGAGCTGCATATTTTGCTACCAAACAAATTTCTTCTCCATCTGCATTGTCAGCTCGTAAAATTCCTAAACCACCATGTTTCCCTTCTGCTCCATCGTTGTAAGTAATTGATTTATGTTCAAATGGTTTTGCCATTCCTTTTTCAAGATCAGCAGCAGTTCTAAATCCTGCTACGTCGAGTGTAACTTTACCTTGCATTTTTGCAATCGAAAGTAACATTGGATCATTGCCAAAGTCGAGGTAAGCAATATCCACCGCAGCAACCACTTCGCGCGAGTTCCAAGACATTCCTTTCTGTGCATCATTGATTGGAAAAAATCTTCCTTGTGCATCAGTCTCATATAAAAGTGAATAAATGGATTTCTCTAAAATACCATTTCGGTAATCATAGATTTTTAAATCAGGACGATTATTAGCCAAGGATTTTGCAAAAAGCAAAAACGGAGTCATCGCATAACGTAAGTAATATGGCCCTTCTGTAAAATGTCCATCAGGTGAAAATGAATAGTTTAATTGAGCAAAGAATCCAGCAGTATTTTGTCCTTCCACTTTAATAAAGCCACCATCATTATCAAGCATGGTATTATCCAAGCCATCATTTTTCAAACCATACAAAGCTCGCTGAATCAACTCTTCATCGTTCATTACCAAAC
>CAJQQY010000003.1 GCA_905480595.1 uncultured Saprospiraceae bacterium
TCAATAGTTTTGATTTTAAATTCTTCTGCACGTAGCTTTTTCAAAAATGCTTCCATTCTATAACAATGTATTAACGTGTTGATAGAAAAGCCTGTAGCTTGATTGACCGTTTGAGAAAAATACTTTTGGTTGGTATTGAGCAAGACGCAAAATTCCTTTAAGCTAGTTGATGCTAACCATAAATTAGGATTGGATTCTAATAATTCATAAAGTTGCCACCAAATCCGATGGAGTTCTTTTGGAGTGATATGAGAGTTTTGGTATTTCTGATTAATAGTTGAATTTGTTTTCATGATAAATTTTAGTTCTTAAATAATTTTCGTTTTCTAAGTCAGGGAAAAATCAAAATCAACGCTTCCTATCGTCACTTTTGCTCTTAATTTTTCCCTGACAACGAAATTCATCTAAGAACGGAAAGTATTTTGCGACTTGGAGGATTTGAGTTTCTAGTTCTAATAGTTCTCTTTGTTTTTGAAAAATATCGTATTCCTTTTTTCTCAATGCTTGTTTTGCTTTTAATAAATCAGAAGGAGGAATTTGAATTTTATTAGCTTGGTCTTTTTTGATTTCAAAAAGTTGTTGGTCATATTCAAATAACTCTTGAAGAAATGAAATGTCTTGTTCCAAAAAAATGTGCTGACGAATTAAATTTTTTAAGCGCAATTTTTCTTTCTCTAATGCGAGTTGATTCTTTTTGTAAATAGATTCTTTTTTTGCTAAGGTTTGAGCCTTATCTTTTTGACTTGAATAGAGCAAGTTTGATGACCATGAAATTGCGGGTCGAGGTTTTCCTTCCAAAGTGTAAGTCACACCAACAGTTGGTAAATATTTCAACCATTTCATTTTTTGCTTTGAGTCTAACTCAGCTAATTCACTTTCGATTTGCAGCTGATAAAAAGATTCCAATGCCGACATGAGTTGAGGCTCTGATGGCAAGGAATCTGTAGCAAAAAAGACGCAAAGGAACAATATCTTCATCTAGGTTATTTGTCGTTTTTAGGAGTTTGTCCTTCAAGTTCAGGAATCTCCTCTGCATAAGAATCAGCTTCTATCAACTGATTTGGAGGATTGTAATTGACCGATAATTCCATTGTTGAATTTCCTGTTAAAGTATCGGTTCGCCAAACATTTAAAGCTTCGCCAAGTAGCTTCATCTCGTTCCGTTGTTCGTTGGATAAAACTTTGTAACTAAATTCAGCGATGAAATATTTACTACCTTTTCCTTCGCCTTCCTTTTTTGTTTTTTCAATAGGTGTGACTGTCAGAATAACCTCTGATAAGTTGACTTCATCATAGTATAAATCATGTGTACCTTTCTCTAAATTCTCCACACTATACCCATGAAATAACAAACTACATACGTGACCGAGTTGATTGATAAAAAAGAATTCCGCCCATTTCTTTAATCCATATCCTAAAATGTCATCTTGGAAAATCCGATAGGAAATGGGAATAAAAGAAATTGGTTCGGCTTTTTTTGTAATGTTCATATCACTCAAACTAATAAGCCCTCGACTTGCATCGAAACGATAATGACGAGGAAAACCTGGGCGGTATTTAATTTGTAATTCGCCTGTTTCTTGATTGGCGAAATTAGTTTCGAGTGATGGTAAAAGTGGATTTTTTTCTTGCATAAGAAGTCATGTTTGAGTTCTATAATTATTTTTCTTTTTTAAGAAAGAGGAAAATGAATAAAATTGTTTCTCAATTTTTTCCACTTTCCTCTTTCACAAAAATCATCATAGAACGGGTTTTTTAAAATGAAAAATTAGGATTAGAAGCGTTGTCAATAGCTTCTAGTATTTTATTATGGAAATAGAAAAAATCATAAATGGGGAATTCCATGAAAATGGAAATTTCGTTTGGGTGTCGAAATTGAGTTCGACCTACAGAATAGATGGATTCAATTTGGTGAAGAATTTTACTTTTGTTTTCAGGAAGTCCATCAAAAATGACTTTGAGATTAGTTCGAGAAATGTCTTGAATGAGGATGGGGAGTTCGATGAATTGCGTTTGATAAACTTCTTCTTGAGCGTTCATTTGCTCTGCGATTTCATCCAGATTATAATGGTTATAGTAACTCATAGGTTTGCGATTTTTGCAAAGTAAAGTTACGGAGAGTTGGACTTTTAGAAAATAGACATTTGGCTGTAAGTCAATGAGTTATGAGGAAGTAGTAAGGTTTTAGCAAATTAAATGAAGGATAAAACTTGGCTTTAGTTTAAAATAATAAATGTAATAGAACCAGTAAAAACAGTTTCATTTATCACCGCTTCTTTTTTAATTTTCAATGCTTCTAGTTTTTGTTCTAAGTATTTATTCCCATCCATTTTTTTCAATTCAGATATCTTCAATTGAAGCTCATCTATTTTGGAATTGTCAAAAACAGGTGTTTTAATTTTCTCCAAAGTTTTAATTTTATTATAGGTTTCTTCTTTTTCTGAAATATTTTTAGAATTGTAAAAGTATTGTTTTAAACTGTCTAGAGTTTTTTCTTTTTGTAAAAGTAAAAATTCATTTTTCGCTTTTTGATGAAAAAGATTTTTAAGTTGTTTTTGAAGTGTTTGGGTTTTTGGATTTGGAAAAAATAAAATTGAAGTAGTATCAGAAGAGGTTTTTATTTCTCTGAAGAATAATTCTTCAGGATATTTTAAGTTGATTTTTTTGGTAGTAGATGATATGTTATTTTGAAAATATTCAAAACTTTGATTTGCAAAAAGTTCTAATTTTTGAATAGGATACTTTTGCACCAATGAATTTAGACTGTCTATCGAAATATTGAAAAATTGGTTTTCTTTAAAAATTAATTGCTTTCCTATATGCTCAGGGATGACTTCAAGGATAGTATATTTTTCTCTATTCAAAAGATGAAATCCATTTTCTTCTAACAATATAATTCCTGCATCACTTGCTGAAATACAGATGCCGTTTCCTTTGATAATTTCAGTCCCTTTTTTGACGGTATATTTAACATTGAGTGCATCGGGACTTTTATGAAATTCACTTGCTAAATGTTTTGGAGTTCCGAAATATCGATTGTATTGAGTCCAAAAACCATTTTGAAAAAGTGGTTGAAGAAAAATCATAGACACACAAAAGAAACAAAAAATTAAAGTTTCAGAATGTAAGTTTCCAGTTTTGAATCGAGCATTTGGATTCCCTGGAAGGACACATGGATTTCGGAGAAATGGATAAAATAAAGGAACACCTTGAACAGTCATCATATCTAAAACTAAGTGACTGAAAAATCCAAGAAGATAAATTTTAGAGGTGGTCGTTCGGTCAAAAAAAGTAGATTCAATAATGGCAAATAACAAGAAACTTCCAAACATAGCAATAAGAGAATGTGTAATCGTTCGATGTCCAAACCTTCGGTTCAAGTATTTTGAAATGGGACGGAATATTTTTCCAATTGTAGATTTGGTATAATCGATATCAGGAATCAAAGCTCCAACGATAGTCGAAGCAATATATATTGGACTTAATAAAATGTTGAGGTTCAAAAATGAACCGAACAAACCTGTGATTACAATTCCGCCGATGATGTGATTTGGTGCAGTCATGCCCCTAGCCCCTAAAGGGGAATTTTTGAGTAGTTAATAATATAATATTTCCATCTTTCATTGGTTTTTGATTTATTGGTATGAATGTGTTAGCGTGAGCGTTACACATATTTTCTAACTCCAGCTCTAAATATATTTCTAGCGAACAATGCAAACATCAAAAAGATTCCTCCAAATAATCTCATTGCTCCAGAGTCATCACCCAACTCTCCACTTATATATCGAAGTACCATCAGGCTAGATAAAATGATGACTAAGACTAAAGAAAAATCAAATTCTTTTAAGGCGGAAGTGTGTCGATAATCTCGAATCACCTCTAAAGTGATTTCTGGTTCTTTGGAATATCGTTCTATCATTTCAATCATAAAAAGAGGATTACCATTTGTGTTTTCGAAGATGTGATTCTTGTAAGTTTCGTAATCTTCGATTTTTTGAAGAATGGGTTGGGAAACTCGATTGATTAATTCAATACTTTCAGGACGTGAAAGTGGTTTGAGTTCAATGCGTTCAAAGTTGGTTAGGAACGATGATTTGGTCATTGGAATTCTTCGTGCTGCACAAATGATGTGAAAATGATTTTTGAGTTTTTCCAAAGCAATAACTCCAGTCGGAGGAATTCGAGTTACATCATCAATAAGTAAAGTGTATTCATGTTGCTCTGTGATTTGAATAAGCATATCTGTCATTCGTTTGATAGTCTCTCGATAGACTAAAGTATCTATGTCATTTTTGTTAAGCTGTTTTTCATAAAGTGTTTTTGCAATGGATTGTTTGTCAGTTTCGAAAAGGTGTAACAATAGTCCTGCTATCATCTTTTTAGTAGTGGATAAATCACCAATGCGGATAAGTTTACCATAGTTGTAATTATCAAGTAGGTGGGTTTTTCCAACACCTTGCTCACCTGTGATAAGTAGATTGATTTTCTTCTTGCCACAGTCAAGGAGTTTTTGCATTTCTTCTTTTCTGCCGATGTGGAAGTTGGTAATGCCAATTTCAGTTGGGATGATGTGGATAGTTTGAATTGGAAAAAACTTACGGTAAAGTCTTGTTATAAAACCGTCTTGCTCAATAGATTCAATCGCTATTTCTTTTTGAGTATCTGAAACGTGCATATGTTTTTCAGTCGCTTCTAAAGATTGATTTCCTAGTAATTCTTTTGCAACTGGCAATTCGTTTTCTTGAACAATTCGATTCGCAAAAGTATTTCTAAGTATAGTTGGATTAGCAGTACCTTTCGAAAGTTGATTGATTTTTCTCCAAATTTGTTTTCTACCAATGTGTTGGACTTTTGAATTTTCACCTGCAGGGAAAAGATAATCTTCTGGATTTGAACTTTGTAAAAAATGCCAATAATCAGCTAACGATTTTAGTAAACGTTGAGTTAGAGGGATGGTTCTTGTCTTATTTCGAAATTCAACAATAATTTGATTTTGAGAGAAATTGATATGCTTGCATTGCAGTTTTACCACTTCAGTTACTCTTAATCCACAGTCAAGCATTAAAAGAATAATGGCTAGATATTTTTTGGATTTAGCGGATTGAAGAAGTATTTTTTGTTGATGCGAATTTATTGTTATAAAATCATTTCGATACATGCATATTTATTGTAGTATGAAAATAAGAATTTGGAGAGAAATTATTATTTAGTGTTGTATGGAATCTTGCCCAAATGAATACGGATTATTTATAGGACAAAATAGATATAGTAATATCATATAAGCATTAGCTTATATTTGGAATGCAAAAAATCGAAACTACCTTATTTAGGGTATTGGTTTTTACCAATTGTTGTTGTATATTGAATGCGTATTACAAAAAAATAAGGTTATATAATAAAATACAAAATTACTTTTCATTTCTCCCTCTCAAACACTTTCCTAGTAACAGAACTTTTTTATGTATAAGTAAGAAATCCGATTTTGGATAAGGAGTTAATGTAATTAACCTCAATGGTATTCCTATGTCGTTAGTTACAACTCTACTAAACCGATTATTTAATTTATTAAAAATTTCTGTTATGAGAAAAATGTTACTCTCTACATGCCTTTTCCTATTTTCCTTTTTATCATTTTCACAATCTCAAAATATTGATTGTGAGAATGCAATTGTTATTTGTGATAAAGAAAAAATTACTATCGAATCACTTGAAGGGTTTGGTAATGTAAAAGATGACTTAACAGGATTGACGTGCAGCAATGGCGTTCTTAAAGAAAAAAATTCAATTTGGTTTAAATGGAAAGTAGACCAACCAGGTAATTTAATGTTTAATATTTCTCCATTAAAAGGTGGGGATGATATTGATTTTGTAGTATTTAAAGTTGATGATGACTCTGATGCTTGTCAAACTATGGAAAGTGTTAGATGTATGGCATCAGGGGAAAATTTAGGAAGAGAGGAGCAATCTAAATGTGTTGGTAAAACCGGCTTAAGAAAACAATCTTCAGATTTCAATGAAGATACAGGATGTCATGGAGAAGATGATAATTTTTTAGCACCTCTTCAAACTGAAAAAGGAGAGACATATTTATTATTTATAAATAATTATTCTTCAACTACTGGCTTTGAATTAGAGTTCGCAGGTGCATCGGAATTTTCAAATAAGAAATGTCAGATAGAAGAGACTACGAAATATAATCTTTCTATTGGTGAGGTATTTCCTAATCCAACACAGGAGTTTGTAAATGTTACGTTAGAATCTCCGATGAAATCCAATGCTACTTTTACAATAGTAGACATATATGGTAAACAACTTTCCGTAAAGAAAGAAAAACTGTTAGAGGGGAAACAGCAGACTAAAATTGATGTTAAGAATCTATCAGCAGGAACTTATTTTATTACAATAAGTACTGGAGAAGAATCTGTATTAAGAAAATTCATCAAGATTTAGACTTGTAAAATACTTTGTAGTTTAATTTGTAAACCGCTTGATTGTATTATCAACAATCAAGCGGTTTTTAAGTTTTTATTAAAAAAAATCATAATAAGTAAAACCTTTCTGAATGCGTATCCGTAGAAATAGCTGACAAGAAATAAAATTAATCACTCCTATAATTAGTCAGTTGTGAAAAATACGCAGACGCTTTTTCTCATGCTCTTTGCATGCCTAATAGGATTTTCAATTGAGGGTAATGCCCGAAAAAATCCTAAGACAGTTAATCCTGAATCTTCATCAAAAGTTAATTCTAATCTTTCTTTTCCCTTTAAATATAAGGGTGAAAAACTAATAGAAAATGAAAATCACTTCTCATTATTTTCAAGTTTAAATAATATGAAGTCGAGCTTTTCTGAGGCTAATTCAGAACATCCTGATTGTATCGCTCCTTCCAATGCAGCTATTACAAATTTCAGTTCTAGTAATGTAACAATTGGATGGTCAGGTACTAAAGCAACACCTACTGGTATTAGGTACATTGTGAGGAGTCAACATATTACATCAGATGGAAAAGTTGGAGATTGGAAAGAATCTTGGATTCTAAATGGGAAATCATACAACCTATATGATGTTGGAGAGGCGGGTACCTATAGAGTTGAACTTAAAAGGATTTGTGATGGCGAAAATACTAACTACGAGCTTTCTAGTGAGTGGACTCCTGTAGGATCAGTTACTTATAATGAGAACAGTCTAGCAGAAAGTGGTATTTGTGATTCGCTTAATTCATTTTCAGTATCACAAATCAATGGACCAATAGCCATTGTTAACTGGGATGGACCAATAGCTACAATTGATGGGCCAAGATATATTATTAGACATAGAGAGGTTGGGGCAAGCGACTGGAATGAAGACTTCATTTTTTCTGGAGAAACACATACGTTAGTGTTAATACCTTCAACAACTTTTGAAGTAGAAATAAAATTAATAGATGGCGGAGAAGCTTTTGATTATACAAATGAATGTCCATGGCTAAGTGCGGGATCATTTACAACTGAATGTGGAGAATGTTATATCCCTCCAGATCCAACTCCAGAAGATGAAAATGAAATTTCTTTACCAGACTTTAACTGTGGTGATACTTATGAAGAACCTCCAGCAGAGGAAGGAACACCTTTGGCATCAGCACAAGCTGGTGATATATTCACAATAGGAGGGTTTCCAATTTTACTTGAAGAAGTAACAGGAGCGAACGGTACTTTTTCAGGGAAAGGGTTAGTTCCTCTTCCATTTGGAGAAAAAATATTATCGGTAGAGTTTGCGAACGTTTCTGTAAATGCAGATGCCCAAATTTATCAAGGACAGGTTAATGGAATACAAGGGAATCCTCTTCCAAATTTGAATTCTGTTATAGAAAGTGGTGAGATTTGTTTGGAAATTCCGGATCAACAACCTGTAGATGAGAATGGATTTAACACAGATAATCAATATGGAATTGTCCCTCCTTATGATGGATGGACAGAGTCTGATTCAATAGATCTTAATTTTGATCCTAATGGATTTAATGTAAGCGGAATTCATGTTCAAACAGGAACTGTATATAATCCTGATGGATGTTCTCAGCAAGGGATAGATGCACAAGGTCAACCATGTAGTTTTGATAATGGCCCCTATTATTGGTTAAATGGTTCACAAACTACAGCTGAGGGAGTGGCTTTTGCTAGCCAAATAGAAGGTACTTTCCCTACTCAAATCTTAGCTTTATTAAACCAAATTCATACGGAAACCTTAGATTCTGTATCAACGATATCAACTGTATGTCAAGGTGTAAGGAATGAGATGAATGTCTTAGTTCAAACCTTAGGACATAATAGAAATAAATTGTTTGGTGAAAATGATAAGTATTTTAATGAAGGGATGCATCAATATTTCAAGTCTGAACCTAAAGTCGTTTCAGGTATTCAAGGACGAGATTTGAACCAAATTGAATTAGAAGATAAGCATAAAGATCTATTTCAATGTGATTCAAAATTATATAATTATAAACATGTAGATACAGTTCTTACTACTCTAAAGACTAATCCTGAATTTGATCTTATGGTTAGTACAATTTTAGATTTCGTAAAAACATTACATGCTGATAGTGTATTAGTTTATCAATCTGATTCAACTGCTTTCGAAAATTGGATTATATCACAACTACAAGTTCAAATTACTCTTAGTTACAACAATCTGTATACAGTAAATGAAGTAGATAATAATTTCAATTCTTGGGCGAATAATAAAAAGCCAAATAATTCTATTAGAATCAATCCTACCAATTTTACAGCTTCAAACGATTATTCCTTTTTTGAGAATATTGATAATAGTCTTTCTCCAGAAGATGTTCGATTTCAATATTTGCAAGGTTGGGAATATATTGGAGATGTTCATCGTGCTTACTATTTAGAAGCAATAATAAATGAAAGGAAGAAAAATAACTCTAGTGTTAACCCTAATCCAGAAAATTTACTGCCTTTAAGTTTTACTAAAGTTATAGCTTCTAGAGAGCACACAATTATCTTTGATAATATAGTTTTGACTCCTTTAGGAGCTACTGTTGATGCGTATATGATTTTAGAAGTTCCTACTTCAGGAGACAAGCTTGTCTTTAGAGGTTTAAATATATCTTTTGGGCCAACTGGGACTCAAGGAGATTCTGAGCTAAGTCTTGAAACGGATATCCAAATTCGATTAAACAATGCAGCCAGACTTACACTTAAAGGTACACCTAAGACTTTTGTTTCATGGAATTGCGACGGGTTTTTAGGTATGGGGATTGATGCCGAAATTGAATTTTGTAGAAAATACTTAATTCCATTAGACTCAATAACTTTAGACGCTTTACCTGAACCAGATTTAGTAAAAGGTCGCTTTTCTACAACGATGCCTACTTGGGGAGAAGTTATAGTAGATATTGATATCGATCCTTTTGCTATATCGAAATATGAAGAAGTTAAGTGGCAGATTCTTAATGCTAAAATTGATTTTAGTGATACAGCAAATCCAGATGGGATAGTATTCCCAGAAGGATATCAATCACCGCATGTAAACAACGGAACTGCTTCCAAACTTTGGAAAGGATTTTATCTTGGAGAGTTATCCGTAACGATTCCAAAATCTCTTACTGGAGGAGGTTCTGGCACGCCAACTACTATTGCTGTCAATGATGTAATTATTGATGACATGGGAGTTTCAGGAAAATTGGCAGTATCTCCAATTTTTACACTTGAGCAAGGTGATTTAAATGGTTGGGCTTATTCTTTAGATACATTTAAATTGGAAGTGATGGCCAATCAATTTGAAGAAGCTGGCTTCAATGGATTAATACACATTCCTATTGCAAAAGGTCAGAATAATAATACAGATGATATTCTCCCAGAAGATTGTCTTCAATATACCGCAATCATCCAACCAGATAATAATTATTATTTCTCTTTGTCACCTCTTGCGGATGACTATAAAGTAGATATGTGGAAAGCGGATATTTATTTTGATAGCCTTTCTACAATTGATGTCAGTTATGTAAATGGAGAGTTTTTGACTAGAGCAAAATTAACAGGGCAAATAGATATAAATGGTAATTTTACCGCAGGGAAAAGTGTTCAAATGGACGATGTCCAATTTCAAAATTTAGAACTTTCCAATCAACAGCCCTATATCAAAACTGGCTTTTGGAGTTTCCCAGATGGGCCATCTAACAAACTAGCTGGGTTCAGTTATAGTATTGATAGTATTTCTCTTTCAAGTAATCCTGCAGGTACAGAAATAGATTTAAACTTTAATGTTTTACTTGGCTTAACAGGAAACGATATTGGTGTCTCCGCGCTAGGAGGTTTTACACTACAAGGAGAATTAGAAACTAATGACAATAAGCAAAAATGGAAGTACAAAGATTTTAATATTAATACTTTAGCTATAGATGCTTCTTTTCCAGGGGTTGAATCTCTTGTTGGAGTAATCACCTTTTATGATGAAGATGTAGATACACCTACCTATGTAGGTTATGGGACAGGATTTCGAGGTGCTGCAAGTATGAAAGTAAGGGGACTAGATGCAGAGATTGAAGCTGTTGCCCAATTTGGGAAAAAACCATTACCTGGTAATCCTGATGAAAATTTTAAATACTTCTTTGTGGATGCTATGGTTAATATCGCTGATGGTATTAATGTGGGTGGAGGATTAAAAATTCAAGGATTTGGTGGAGGTGTATATTATCATATGAATAGACCAGCAAGTAGTATCCCACCTTTACCTGTTTCTCCTACAGGAAATAATATATCAATACCTACCGGACTAGGAGTTTCACTTTCAGGAATTCAATATACTCCTGATCATACCAAAGGGTTAGGGTTAAAAGCAACGGTGGCCTTGTCATTAGTCAAAGAGCAAATGTTTAATGCCAATGCTTCCTTTGAGATTCTATTTAATGATGGTAGTGGAGTAAGTGATATATGGTTTTATGGAAATTTTAGATCTATGAGTGATATGGATGTAACAGCAGCTCCTACTGCTAGTACCGATTCCACTATTACTAACCCTAATAATGGTGCTCCTATTAGTGGTTTTATTGACATCCATTATAATTTTGGAAACCCTCTTCTTAACCTTTCTCCTTCCCTTGATGCGAATTTTCAAATTCATTTGATTGCTGCAGGTGGAATAATCAAAGGTGAAGGCAATGATAATAAGTTTGGAGGTGGTGAATTCTACTTTGGAGATGATGGATGGTACATCAATTTTGGAAAACCTTCAGATAGAAATACCGCAATTCTTACGGTACCAGGCACAGAGGGTGGGTTATTAACCTTAACTAGTTATTTCTGTATGGGGACTAATATTGAACCTATGCCAGAGTTACCGGCAAATGTTCAAGAATTATCAGGTGCTGGTAATTTTATGGCTAATGAAAGTATGAGAGCAAGTGGTGTGGGGATTGCTTTTGGGGCAAGTGTGGATATAAATACAGGAGATAAAGATTTTCTAATTTTTTATGGAAACTTCTCTGCTGGTGCAGGATATGATTTGATGTTACAAAGATATGACGGTGCATATTGTATTGAAACTGGTGAACAACTAGGAATCAATGGATTTTACGCCTCTGGTCAAGCCTATGCATATATTCAAGGAGAAATAGGTGTAAAATGGAAAGGCAATAAATTCGAAATTTTAAGTATTGGCGCTGCTGCCGTTTTACAAGCTAAACTACCTAATCCTTTCTGGGCTAAAGGTACTGTCGGTGGACATTATAGTGTCTTAGGTGGAATTGTTAAAGGAGAATGTCAATTTGATATTATTGTTGGAGAGTCTTGTACCATTGCTGGAGCTGATGAACCGATGGCTGACTTAGAAGTAATCATGAATATTTCTCCAGTTGATCAGGCAACTAATATTTCTGGTGTATTCACGCCAAGTGCAATATTTAATATCCCAATAGAAAGAGAGTTTGAATTACCCAATTTAACTACTGGAACGGATACTTATTTTGTAGAACTAACTTCTGCTCAAATTATTCACAATGGTGTTGTACTACCCGCACTAGATAGTATAGCATATGACGGACTTTCTTTAACTATGGAAGCAATAGATATGTTGCCAGCTAATGATTCCTTATTTTTTCAAGTAGAAGTAAAAGTATGGAAAAATGCTGTTGAAGAAGTAAATACTGAATTAAGAGTCGTTAAGTTCTATACAGGAGAAGGTTTACCAGACGTTCCTACACAAAATATCTTGGCAAGTTATCCAAGTAATGGTCAATTCAATTTCTTAAAAGAAGAATACAATGAGCATAAAGGATACATCATGTTAAAAAAAGGACAACCTGATTTGTTTGACCAACCAACCAATACATCCACTTTGCAGATTCCTAGTTTTATTCAAAATGTTACCGCTAAAAAAGCTGTGTCTAATGGAACCTCTAATAAAACCTTAAAGGCTGTATTATCTCATAATGGAGAAGTGGTTAACTCTTTCCCTGCTACTTACGATAATGACCAGCGAATTATCAACTATGATTTGCCTCCAGATGATTTAGAGAATGAAACACTTTATAAATTAGAAATCAAATATGTCTTACTTGGTGGAAGTATTAATGAGTACAATGAACCTGCATTAGCAACTACATTTTTCCGTACTTCAGCTTATAATACTTTGAATGCAAAACTAGATGCGATTAGTCTACTTAACCCTCAAATATCAACATTCGAGTGGACACCTCCTGGTGAGGATAAATCAATAAAGGATGTAAGAATTTATCTTGTTGCTGAGTATTTCGATCAATTAGAAATGAGCGGAATTATAGGGTATGGAATGGTTCCGACTGATGAAACAAATTATAATGTGTATTTCCCTGTTCTTGGTCTTCCGTGGCTTTTCGATTTACCTTTAATTCTTGAAAGTCATTATGATGAAAATAGTTATCCTCCTAATTGGGATTTTGATTATGATCCAAGTAGTGGAGGTGGTAACCTTGGAGATGGTTCACTCCAGTCCAAGGGCTTTAGACCTTCACTAATTGAAACAGAAACCTATAATGTCATCTTTAGATATAATTTACCTGGAAAAGGAATTATAACCAACACCGGGGCAATCGAATTTTAATTTTCTAAAAAATAAATCAAATCTATTCTTGTTGCTTTCATAAAGTAACAGGAATAGGTTTGAAAAACGAGTCTTACCAAAAGGTATTCTCTTCTAATAAACACTTTCTGATAATTATTTTCAAAGACAATTAATATATAATTCCATTATGAAACATTCACGTCTCTTCCATTATATTACTTCTATTGCTCTTGGTTTATTTTTTTGTATTCAAGCTACGAATGCACAAACAGAAGTGCTGTCCGCATACCCAAATGTTAGGCTTAACAATCTTACGGAATTATTAGCTAATGAAAACGTCACGGTCGCAGATCTTGTTCATGATTCAGATGCAACAGGAATTGATTTGACCAATGCTAGTTTGACTAATATTACCCAAGCGGTCAACGACTTGGATGCTGCATGGGGATACAAAGTTTTTGATTTAGGATTATACCAATCTGCTCGATCATATCAAGATAGTGGAGCGACCATCATCCAAACAGTTTATGATGTACTAGATACAGAACATGATAAATTTATCTTAAATGTATTTTTCCTAAAAAACACAGGAGGCACAGTAGAGTATATAAGTAAAATAAAATTTGACACGCTAGGTAGTGTCGAAAACTCGATGACACTTGAAAAGAAAGAGTCTATTATTGTTGATTGTGCCAAAGCTGCTAATGATTACCAAGTTAGCTATCCTATTTCAACAGAAGTTTTTAATGCATCAGCAAAGGCAGTAGAACAGTTACTATTTAGTTTAAATAGAGCTGCGTATACGATTGAATTGCTTGGGGCTAACTTTGAAAATGGAGATACAACGTATCTGCCTAAAGATCCTTTTAACTCATTAACTCCAAAGTTGATGGATTATAAAAATGGGAATGGGATAGAAATGCAAAATGTAGAATGGACATTTGGAGGGACAACAATCACAAGTATAAATCTAGGACAGTATGAAATAAGTAATACATCAATTACACTTGAAGCTAATAAAGATGATATATGTATAGCTATTGAGGTCATAATAGTGCCATTACAGTTTTATAATCCAGAACCTACATATGGGCAAAAAATAACTGATGAAAAAGCAAAGCTCATAACTAATTTTGATGGATGTGAATATAGATATTACACGAAGACTGGTCAAATTCTTACACTAACGGGTGACAGTAAAACTCACTTTACCCCATATTCATATTCAGGCAATAATATAGGTTCATTTAGACATAACACAACGAATAAAGTATATAGACCTACAACGAGAATGGTTGTAAATGAAAACCAAACTGAAATTATTAGTTCGCACTCAGTCCTTGAATATTATGACTGGAGCCAAATTAAAAAAGATGCTAGTAACGGTAATTTTACAACTTTCATAACGGGAAACTTTCCTAATCATCCTGAAACCGATACTCTTTTCTATGGATTAGAAATACCTACAAATGCGCACTATAGAATACCAACTACCTATGCAACAAGTTTATGTGAAATAGGAACTACAATTAGAACATCAGATGGGTGTGTAGAGCTTACGGAAGCTGAATGTGATCCCCGATTTATAAATTGGAGTGGACAAACTTTATCGAAAGATTCAAGTCTAGACAGTTTATTAAACGGAGAAAGTGAAATAGATGACCCTGAAGCAGGAAAGAGAAGAAATATCAAAGCTCGTGTGTTTTTAACAAACACTAGTCTCGCTATTACTTCTTTGGCAAAAATAAATATTATTATTTCTAAGATTGCTGCTAAGGAGAAAATAATTTGGATAGAGTATGATAACGATACTCAAACCTGGAGTTATAGAGGAGGAGGAGCATTAAACTTAAATGTAGAATATATTGAATTTTTCGCCATTAATAAACATGATGGCAATCCCGCTTACAACTCTGGTGATTTATTAGCTAAACTTTCTGAAGGAGCGAATAATAATTGGCACTTCCTGACAAAGCAATTATATGAAGCATTAGACTATTTGTCTAAAGGGATAAATAAAATGAAAATCCCCTCTTACGTATATGATAATGATCCTAACAATAAAAAATACGATCCTACCTATGTAAACATTTATAAGTATGTAACCTATCCTTTTGAAGAACAAGATCAAGGAATATTTAATGTATTAGGTGATCTTATGACTACAATGAGTGCTACCTCCAATTCAGTCTCCAATGCAATGGGATTTATTATTACAGGAGGGTCAGTCAATAATGATTTTACCATATCACCAGAAGCTGAGTTTGGGATCCTCTGTGGAGTATGGAATGGAGCATTAGATATAATATCGAGTGTACCTGAAATCTTGAAGTTAGTAGTAGCTGCATTGAATGAAGAAAAAAGAGATGAGTTTATTGCCTTATATAATGATATGCAAAATATCCCTCTCTATGATAGAATAACTGGAGATTCCTTATGCCAAGGAGTCAGGTGTCAAGTAATGAACATTTTTACAAAGGAATTCTATAGTGCGTCACCTGGTAAGTTAGCTCATAATTATACTACATTGGCTGTTGGGATAGGAATTGCTTTTATCAACCCAGCATCTTTAATTGGAACTTTTGGGACAAGGATAGCTACTCTAGTTCAAGTATTAAAAAAGATAGATGACTTTTCGGGACTCCCTTTTAAAATGTTCACTTCAGGAGCAGGAGTTCTAGTGGATGGGGCAAATAAAACTATTATTCAAATCCAAAATGATATTTTTAAAGCCCAAATTTTTACACAGAATTCTGCAATTTTATTTGCAAATGAAATAGGTGACTTTATAAATAAGGCAGTAAATGTAAATGCTCCTTATTATAGAACTATACTAAATCCAGATGGAACTATTAATCTTCACAAGATGAATTCCAATGGTTCATCCTGGAATGATCTTGGAAAACTCGCAAATGGGAACTATGCTTCTATATTTGGTATTACTGAAGCATTGATGAATCAGATTCAACAAAATGGAGTAGACCTTCAGAAGCTTTATAATCTTAAGAATGTTCCAAACTTAAACAATTTTCCTGATGTTGTAGAAACTTTAGTAGCGTCAGAACTTAAGGATGCTAATCTTAATAAATTTATTGATGACTTTACAGGAAATTCTTCTTTCCGGGATGATTTTGTAAACTTATATAATAATACACCGCTTGAAGTAGCGGGCAGAGGTATGGCATATAGTAAGCTTATAAAGAGTGAATCGAAGAGAATGAATATGAAATGGTTAACAGAAGTAGTTAATGCATCAGGTACATCAGTTATACAAAAAACAAACCCTACAGGAATATCTTTTTCTAATGATATAGTAAGTTTTGGTTCGAATAAGAAAGCTTTAGATTTTTGGAAAAATGAATCGAAAGAATTTTTTCATTATAGTGATGGAGACCAAATAATTAAGTATGATTTTGATACGGGGGAGTTTATCTTTGGAAATAAAAATACAGGTGAAATAATAGGATCATATGCAGGGATTGAGAATGTGGATATTATTATAGAGAATATGAGCTTGGATAATTTAATGTTTAAAATGAAAAATTATCATGGTGTAACTCCTTCAAATATACAAGTAAATGTATCGAGTGGAGCAATAATTATTTCAAACCCAAATGGATTGACTACGACTATTGTTGGAAGGTTTCATACTTACCCTGCATTAACTGGAGATTTAGATAATATAATTACAGAGCTTTTAGGTGGGTTAAAAAACAGTCAGCATGGAGCAAAACCGGGAGGTTTTAATGCATTGAATGTTTCAGATGAAGTTGCCCAATTAGCCAAAACAACTCCTCCTCCAAATTCAGGAGGATGGGGACATTTTTGGACTAATCATAATAAACCTTGGCTGGAAAAAGCTATGGCTAGGGGAGATGATATTTATCCTGCTTCGAATCCAATGGATTTTACGCAATTATTTCAAAATGGAGTAGTGCCTACTGAGGTTATTAATGCTAATTTAACGACACCTACAGCTTTAGCAGATTATTTGGAAAATATGGTTAATGGTGGTATTTTATATGAAAAAATGACCTATTTTGGGAGGGAGTTAAAATTACTTTCGGAAGGTGGATATATTTATGATAATACATTAAAAAAATTCTTAAAATGAAATTAAAGACAAATGGATATTATGTTTCAAAAGCCATACCTTATGAAGATTGGCAGTCAGGGCATAAGTTTCAAGGAGAAAAATTTGATTACATATTCTTTAGAGAAGATGGAAAATATTTTCTCTATTATGGTAATGAAGAAAAAGTAGATTTTAGTGTTTTCTCTGAGGAGATGGGATATGGAACCTATGTCGAGACTGAAAATGGTGTTGAGGCTATTTTTCGACCAAATAGCAAGTATCCTGCTAAAGTTAGTTATTCCTTTATATTGCCTGATGGATTAGAATCAGAAACAGGAGAAAGGAAATATTTTTTTTGCGAGGATAGTATAGAATTATTAGCTGCTAGCGATATAACTAAAGAAGAATAGAAAAAGATTAGCACAGCAGTATTAGCCCGCTGGAACCACCTCTAAAAAAAGAGTTGACGAAAGGCGCGAAAGCTGGAATTTCCATTCCGTGATAGTTTTAAGCATTAAGTAAGAAAGGCTCTTGCTTTTATTTGATGAAAAAAACATTAAATCCGCAACCAGCCCCTTGTTTGCGGATTTGTTTTTTTAGAAAAGAATTCACTTAGAATCAGTTTTGTATTACTTTTACAAAAATATATATTTAAATAACTTTACCCTAAAACAAAATACGCTCTATGAAAAAAGCAATTACACTTATTACTCTATTCTTTTGCTTCACCTCTATTCAAGCACAATTCATTTTTACTAACCATACTCCTATTCAATCTTGGAAGTGGGTGTACCAAACCACTCAAGATTCACAAGGTAATATTTGGGCAGTTGGTGAAAGTGGGAGTTTACTAAAGTATGATGGAAGTACTTGGGACGTTATGACTATTCCTGGCTATACAAATGAAACATATTCAGCGATTGAAATAATAGATGAAAATAATATTTGGGTAGGTTCTGGTGTAGGATTATTTCACTATGATGGATCTACGTGGACTAATTACAATACATCTAATTCTATGCTTCCAAATGATGCGGTAAATAATATTAAAATACATAGCAATGGAGATATTTGGGTAGCAACTTATTTATCTGGGGTAGCGGTAATTAGTGGATCGACATGGACGATATATGATGAGTCTAATAATTTACCTGATGGAAGTGTTGGAGATATTGAATTTGATGCTAATGGAAATGTATGGTTAGGCAATGATAATTACATTGTTAGAAAAAGTGGAAATACTTGGACAGACTGGAGAGTATCTGATATTAATGATCATTGGACATCTAAGATTAATGATCTTGACTTTGCATCAAATGGTGATATTTATGGCGCTACGACTAAAGGGATAATTGTATTCGATGGAACAGCATGGGATACTACTCAATATCTTGACGGCTCCTGGACATCTGATTATAATTATAATTCATTGACAATAGATGACGATGACAGAGTATGGTTAGCAAAGAGTAATTATGGTTTATTAATTCATGATATTACACTAGATACACTTATAGGAAGTTTTGAAGATGATGGTCAAGCTATACCTTCAGGCCAGCTATTTGATATTTTTGTTGATAGTGATAATGCGAAATGGTTAGTAGGTGCAGGAGGTGGAATTTCTGAAATTACAGATATTACATTTGCTCTCCCTCTTTCACTAGCTTCTACAAAGACAGATGTATTATGTAATGGTGATGAGACAGGTAGTATCAGCATAGATATTAGTGGAGGAACTTCTCCATTTACTTATACGTGGAGTGACAATAGTCTATCAGGTGCAAACTTGACAAATCTTCCAGCGGGTACTTATGAGGTGACAGTTACAGATAGTGATAGTACCTCGCAAACTATTTCGGAGACATTTACCATCTTGGAACCACAAGCATTAACAGGAACTACAACTGCTACTTCCGAACAGAATACCAATGGAAATGGATCAGCATCGGTAAGTGTTAGTGGAGGAGTTTCATCTTATACTTATTTGTGGAATGACCCAAATAATCAAACTACAGCAGAGGCAATTAATTTATCAGCAGGCGATTATACTGTTGTCGTGACTGATGCTAATGGATGTACCTTAGAAGAAACGGTTACTGTGGATATGGTAATAGTTCCTCTTACCTTGACTTCAGCAAAAACAGATATATTATGTAATGGTGATGCTACAGGAAGCATTACTTTATCGGTAGATGGGGGAGCAACTCCCTATACGTATACTTGGAGTGACAATAATTTGACGGGAACGATGTTAACCGATCTTCCTGCGGGTAGCTATGAAGTTACCGTTACAGATAATGATGGTATAACACTTTCTGAAGCTTTTACAATAGAGGAACCACCATTATTAGAAGGAACAATAATATCTACTCCAGAAGAAGATAGTAATGGAGATGGAACAGCATCGGTCAATGTACTTGGAGGTGTTTCACCTTATACTTATCTATGGAATGATTCGAATAATCAAACAACAGCAGAGGCAGTTAATTTATCAGCAGGTGATTATGTTGTTACGATAACTGATGCAAACGGTTGCACTTTAGAAGAAACAGTAACGGTAGATATGTTTACGGATATTAATAATATATCAGAAGAGAAAATCAATGTTCAAATTTCTCCTAATCCAATTGCGAGTTATTTCAATATAGAAGTTGTCGGTATGGGAGATGAAATTGTATTGACTATCCTGTCTGTTGAAGGGAAATTGATGCAAGAGCAAAACTTAGAGAAAGGTACACAGCAAACTATTTATGTTATGGATATGAATTCAGGGTTTTACTTTATCAAGATACAAGATGAAAACGGGAAGGTGTATTCAGAAAAAATAGTGATTGGAAAATAACTCAAACTCTGAACTACTATTTTAAATAAAGAATTTTTTTGAATAAACAAGGAAGTAGGTATTCTATTTAAATGGAATACCTACTTTTTTTTGTAAAAATACATAATTCTTTTTTAGCATATGTTTTTTGTAACTAGGATTAATAATCTCCCGTATAGTTTATGTAGATATAATGAGAGCGATCCTCTCAACAAAATATCAAAAAGCTATTTAATAACACATTACCAAAATCTCTTTATAATGAAAAGCTATGACATTATCATATTGCTAGTTATCCTAACATTCTCATTTCAAAATTTATTTAGTAAAAGTATTCCCTCTAAAATAGAGGAAGGAAATGATTTTATTACTTGTGATTATCCGATTCCTTCTATTGATTATAATTCGGGTGGAACAGTACGTTTCAAATGGAATCCAGATTCTACTGCTACGTCATATCGATTACTATATCGATTAAAAGGATCAACTAATAGTTGGACAACAATAGAAGGTGTAGCTATTACTCATGATGTTACTAATCTTACAATTGGTTCTGAATATGAATATAAGGTTAATATAGAATGTAATGGTTTATGGAATGATTTAAACCAAGCACCAATTAATTATTTCACGGCAAATGAATCACCAAGTAATTTAGATTTAAAAATAATCGCTACCTATACTTCTAATGGTGTAATTTTAAGATGGGCACCTGTAGATTTTAAATCTTGGTCTTTTGGAAATCTTAATGGTTATGAATTAACACGATTTACAAAAGAAGAGAATGGGCAGGAATTGACAATTGCAGAACAAGAAGCATCAAAAGTAATATTATCACCTCAGCTATTACCAATACCAGAAGACGATTGGGATGCAATATATCTTCAAGATGAAATTGCAGCTGTTGCAGCTGCAGCAATTTATGAATCAGAGTTTGTAGTAGAAGGAAATTCTACGGATTTAGTCACTACTTATAATATTCAGAAACAAAAAGAGAATCGTTTTGGATTGAGCCTTTTTGCAGCTGATCAGTCTTTTTTAGTTGCAGAAGCAATGGGGTTAGGATATAAGGATAATACTATAAATCCTGAAAATAAATATATTTATAGAGTTAAGTATAATGGTGTTCCTACTGTAACACAGTCAAGTGCTGGAGTTGTTACAATAGCCACAACTGCTGGTGCAACATTACCTCAACCACCAGGATTAACAGCGAATGCAGGAAATTTAATGGTTAACTTAAGTTGGATAGATTTATTTGCTGGAAAGGTATATTCGAGTTATGATATTGAACGATCAGAGGATGGAGGAAATACATTTTTAAAAGTTAATGATGGACCAGTTATTCATCCATCATCAGGAAATAATTCCACTTCTAGTGCTGCTATATTTTACATTGACTCCTTACAGCAAAATGATACAGAATATCAGTATAGAGTATTAGGTAAGTCTCCATTTGGAATTTATGGCCCACCTTCTGATACTGTAATTGTGGTTGGGAAACCAAGTCCTCTGGAAGCGTTTACTCATATTACAACGGTAAGTAAAGTAGACTCCGATAAATTGGCAATTAATTGGAAGTTTGATGCAAACCTGGAAAACAAGATTCAAGGGTTTAATGTATATCGATCTAATACTGCTAAAGGAAACTATAGCAAAATAAACACAACATTACTTGATAAGACATCAAGAACATATACTGACTTAAACCCAAAGGCTTCAAATTATTATAAAATATTCTACTTAGATGAAAATGATTACCAAGTTGGTTCATATCCTTCATTAGGTCAGTTAGAAGATATTACCCCACCAAATGCTCCAGTAAGATTAGAAGGGATATGTGATGATTCAGGAAATGTATCTTTAAGTTGGCAGCAAAATACTGAACCAGATTTATTGGGGTATCGGGTATTCGTAGCAAATGCTGAAAATGGAAATTTCACACAAGTAACGAATACATGGGTAGGTAAAAATAAATATCAATATCAAGTAAATATAAATACTCTTACAGAAGATGTATTCTTTAAAGTCTTAGCATTAGATAATCATGAAAATTATTCTGTTTTATCAGAAGCAGTTAAAGTACAAAGACCAGATATAATTCCTCCAGTTAGTCCTGTATTTAAAAATGTTATAGCTAGGCCTACTGGAGTAAACTTAACATGGATATTGAGTACAAGTAAAGATGTTGAAAAACATGTATTACAACGACGATCTGAAGTTGACCAAGGATGGACTAATTTAATGGAACTTCAAATAGGTAATTCCACGAATACGTATATAGATAATACAGCATCTATAAAATATATGTATTCATATAGATTATTAGCTTATGATGAAGCCAATAATGTTTCTAGTTCTAAAATATTAAAAGCAAAACCAACTGATACAGGTATAAGAGGAGAAATTGTAAATATTGGAATTTCTGGAACTCAAGGAAATGATGATGCAGTAATTGATGTGAATAGTTTTGCTGGGAAAGGGGCTTCGGTTACTCTTTATTGGAGTTATCCTGATATGGAAGGTTTATATGATTTTCAGATTTATAAAAAAATAAATGGAGGAGCGCTACATAGTTATAAAGTTATTAAAGCTAAGCAAGCAGCAACTAATGAAGATTTAACTAATTCTGGAAATGTAACTAGTTTTCAATTTATGGACGTAGAAATCCAATCTGGATCAAGTGGAGATGGGACAGGAAATGATGCTGGATCTGGATCAGGAAGTGGAGATACTAAAAATACTTCTTCGGGAGATACAGGGGGGAGTGGAGCGCCAGCTAGTGTTTATAGTTATACTTATGTAATTCAAGCTAGATATATTGATGGAGGTTCATCACCTTTGTCAAATTCTGTTTCGATTTCATTTTAAAATAGAAATGGGTGGAAATGATCTTCCTTTATTGGTAGGAAGATCATTTCTATCTATTCTAACACTTTCAATTATCAAACACCCCCATCGCATCATCCAAATCCTTATTCACAATCTTAGCATAAACCTCAGTAGTCTTCACCGAAGCGTGTCCTAACAATTTAGAAACATGATGGATTTTCATCCCCTTACTTAAAGCTCTAGTGGCAAAAGTATGGCGACTAGTGTGAAAGCTAATATGTTTTCCCAACCCAATCTCTTTAGCAATAAATTGGATGTTATTATTTGCAGAAACATTTTTACAATTGATGTGTCTTTTCAGTTCATCGTAATCCTTAAATGTTCGATCCTTTTCGATGATGGGAAAAATATAATCAAGGGGTTTAGGATTATCTATTCGATATTTTTCTAAAATTTCTAAACCTCTTTTAGGGAGTTTGATAGATACAGGGTCATCTGTTTTAATTGTAGTCACTCGAATATGGCTACCGTCAAAATGAACCCATTGCAATCTACATACATCAGAAACTCTGAGTCCTCCAGCGTAGCAAGCAAATACAAAAGCATCTTGAAAAACTTCTCTCATACTTCCAGCAGATGCATTATAATTTTCAAATAACATCAACTCTTGTTCTGTTAGATAGACCTTATTCGTTTTTTTCCATTTTAATTTATAGCGAAGGAATGGATTTTTTTCATAAGGTAAAATTTCATCTTCAATTGCTTCATTGATGATGCGTTTAACGGACTTTAAATCTGTATGAATCGTATTCGTATCATTACCAACCACGGTTAATAAATGGTGCTCATAATTTTTAATAAAATTAACTGTCAAGTCATCAAAAGTAAACTGAAGATCTCCTAAGTATTTTTTTAATTTGTTGATAGTTGTCTTATATCGCTGGCGAGTCCTTTGTTGTTTTGGAGTGTAGTATGCTCGCTCAATATATTTATTAGCATATTCAAAAAAGCAGGGAGAGGATTTTCCAAGGATAGTTTCTTTGATATCTTTAGTTCTTACATTAGCATCTTTATCATGTAGGTCAACAAATGTATTTATAGTATCTGAAACTTGTTTTTTTAGCCAAGCATTTAGTCTGGTGGAGTTTGAATAGGAGCTTTTTATTTTTTGTTCATCTTGATTCCATGACTTAGGTGGAACACGAAGATTTAGCGAAATGTATTGTGATTTTCGATGATTGGTAACTCTTAAATATATAGGTGCTTCACCTGCTTTGTTAATTTTGCTTTCTCGAAGTATGAGTTTAATTGTTGCCATAATGTTTACCTTTTTTGCTTCGTAAATATACGCAAAATATTGAAAACGGGTAAAACATTAGGTCAAACAAATTCTTTGTTTTTATGCATTAATATACCTTATATGTTGTTTGTAGATTTATAAAGTGTTGATTATCAATTATTTGAATAAATGTAAAAGTATAATCAATATAGTGAAATTGACCTTGAAGGGGCGCAAAAATAAAGCTCTGTGATGTATGTCGCAGGGCTTTTTTTGTTTTTACAGCCTTCTGTTTTTTTAGTTTTAATATTTCTCTTTTATCTATTCTTTTCAACCTTTCCTTTCCCTTCATTAACTATTGTATTTTTTATCTACCCCACACAAAGGGGTGGCAATTTTCATTTTCCCTTCATTTACTTTTATCCTAAAGTTCTCCATCTAGCATTTTTCCAAAAAATAATATTCTTGTTTTAAAAAATCCACTAAAGACCTTGTTCTCTTTTTTGTAATAAAAAATAACAAACATGATTCGTATTATTTTAACCTTCATTTTTTTATTAAGTTTTTTATTTAATATAAATGCTACTACCATAAATTGGATAGGAGGGACTGGTGATTGGAATGTGGCCTCTAATTGGAGTAACACTACTATTCCTACTTCGAATGACGATGTAGAAATTAATTCAGGTTCGGTAACTATTCCTTCGAGTTATAGTGCTATGGCACGTAGTGTTTTGATTGCAGCTACTTGTGACTTGACAATCAATTCGACAGGAAGCCTGACTATTTTATTAACTAGCTCCGGAATTGTACTTGATAACTCGGTTTCAATAAATGGTACATTTAATAATCAAGGAGATCTTATCATAACCAATACACAAGGAAATAGTACTTGGATTACAACTGAGGCCGGAGTTTATGTGGGAACAAATGGTGTACTTACTAATAGCGGAACTATCCAAATAACTGAGTCTGTAAGTAGAGGGATTTATAATGATGGAGCTTTCACTAATCAGACAGGAGGAAATATTTTAATAGAAGATACGGACGATAATGCACTTGCCCATTATTCCAATATTGCCTTTGTAAATGAATCCAATGCTACTTTGACTTGCTCTGGTGGAGATGGAGTTACGTTTAAAAATGTATTACATAATTATGGAACTATTAATATTGAGGGGGTACCTAGTAGTTACGCCTTACATTGTTTTAGTAACTCTGTTTTTAATAATCATAGTGGAGGGGTAGTAAATATTGATAATACATTAGGGAGTAAAGCAATTATAGTTACGAGCACAGGTTCATTTAAAAATCTTGCAGGTAGTATTTGCAATATAAATGAAAGTAAAGAGGATGGTATTAGTATTTCGGGAATATTGATAAATGAATTCAATGCGACAATCACAATTGATTCTACTGGTGGGAATGGATTGCATTCAACATCTGATGGTATGATTACAAATGGTGGGAATATTGATATTACCAATACATTAAATACCGCTTTATACTCTTTTTTTCATCATGGAATTTGGTTGGTTACCCCTGAAGGTTTTACTAATCAAAGTACAGGTGTAATTACTATTGATCAAGTAAAAGATGGTAACGGTATTCTTATAATTGATGTAGAAAATGACTTCATCAATCACGGAAATATTAATATAACTAATATTGAAGGTTTAACTAGTGGAAATGGAAATGGCATTGAGAATAGAGGGAATTTATTAAATTCTACTACAGGCAATATTTATATTAATGATGTGGACGAAAATGGAATTTTAAGTAACATCGATAATCTTTCAGATGAAATTATTAACAATGGAATTATCGAAATCGGTGAAAATATCGGCCTTTATAGCATTTCTGATACTAGCTATGTTCAATTTTCTGATTTTCTAACGAATAGTACTTGTGGAAAAATAATTGTCCAGCATGAGATATTTATTGAAAATGATTTTGATAACCAGGGTTGGTTTTCTACATCTGCTTCCAACACCAATGCCCTTAATTTTCCTTTTACGAATGAAGGGGTAATAGAAGATATCAACCAAAGCTTTCCTACAGGAACTGCTAATAACCGAATAATAATAAGCCCCCTAGAGACACTACCTTGTAATGGAGTGGTTATATATCCTGCCTTAAACCTGGGTAGTTTGTCTGGTTATACAGTTAATGGTTGGTATACGGATATGGCTGGAACTATTTCTGCTGGAGATTATAATGCAAATAATAATACGTTTACACCAAACGCTGCAGGTAACGGAAATACTGTTTTGTACATTTCAATTACTAAGAATCCTAATAGTTGTACAGAGATTTTTCAAATAAATTTTACAGGTAGTGGAGACCCTTCTTTTCAATGGTATAGTGATGCTGATGGAGATGGATACGGTGATGCGAGCATAACTTATTCAGGTTGTTCTCCACCTTCGGGTTATGTAAATGACGGTACGGATTGTAATGATAGCGATCAGTTGGAATTTCCAAATCAGATTTGGTACGAAGATGCAGATGAGGATGGATATGCTATTACCCCTGGACTGAATAGTTGTACTCGACCTATTGGCAATTATTATGCTTCAGCTGAATTGCTAGGGATCAATGATTGCGATGACAATGACCCAAATGAATTTCCAGGACAAACTTGGTACAAAGATCAGGATGGAGATCTTTATAGTGATGGAACTACAGTTACTAATTGTGAACGCCCAACTGGTTATGGATTAGGAAGTGAAATGACTGCATTGAATGGGGATTGTGATGATATCAACAATAGTATCAATGCAGGTGCGTCCGAAATCTGCGATGCTCTAGATAATAATTGTAATGGAGAAATAGATGAAGGCAGTATTTGCCCTGGCAGTATTTGTTCAAATGCAATTTCTATTGGTTCCTTTCCTTATAACTATAGTAGTTCAACATTTTATTTAGGAGATGATTATGAATTTGGGGATGGTTGTAGTTCAAATTATATAGGAGGAAACGATGCTGTTTTTACATACACTCCAAGTGCCAATGAAATCTTAAGATTTAGATTAAAAAACACTTCCACCCTGGCAAATTATGCACATGCTATTTTTATCATGGATGGCTGCCCAGATGATCCTTCTTCCAATTGTGTTTACTCGGAAAATGAAGGGGCTACAACAACAAACAACCCTGTCTACATTCAAACAGCTGAATTAGTAAGTGGAACAACTTATTACATTGTCATTTCATCACACCCGTCATATCACCAAGATTTTGATTTTGAATTAAGGATAGTAGAACCATTAGGGAATGTTTGTGAAAATGCAGAATTGATTAATAGTTTACCATTTAGTACATCTAGGTCTACAGCTTTATTAGGAGATGATTATGAATTTGGAGATGGCTGTAGTTCAAATTATATTGGAGGAAATGATTATGTTTTTGAATATACTCCTTCAGCCGATCAGGTAGCTAGGTTCCAATTGAATAATACTTCTACTTTGGCAAATTATGCACATGCTATTTTTGTATTGGATGGTTGTCCAGATGATCCTTCTACCAATTGTGTTTATTCTGAAAATGCAGGGGCACTTGTCACGAATACACAAGTTTACATTGAAACAGCAATTTTGGAGAGTAATACAACTTACTATATTGTGGTAGCTTCTCATCCAACATATCATCAGGATTTTGATTTCGGTATAAATATTAGTTTACCTGCGGGGAATATTTGTGAGAATGCGGACGAAATCAGTAGCCTTCCATTTATTGCTACCAGTCAATCTACCTATTTAGCAGGAGATGATTATAATTATGGAGATGGATGTAACTCTAATTATATTACTGCTAATGATTATGTCTATTCATTTACACCATCTTCAAATACAGCTATTGATATTACTTTAAGTAATTTAAGCGATTCTCAAACAGGGATATTTTTATTAGATGGTTGTCCAAGTGGCTCTTCAACTACATGTATTTCAGAAATTAATACAGGCTCCAATAATTACACGATGTTCAATCAATCTGTAATTGCGGGGACCAATTATTATATTGTTATTTCTTCTCATCCTAGTTATACAGCTTACTTTGATTATGATATTGAAGTGACTCAAGCTTCAGCATTACCAGTTGAGCTTTTGAATTTTGAAGTGAGAGAAAACTCTAATCTGGATGTTTTACTTAATTGGACGACAGCAAATGAAATTGACTTCCAAGAATTTGAAATCGAAAGAAAGAGAGAAAATGAAGGATGGGAAACTATTGGTTCCAGACTTGCACAAGGAAATGGCACTCCTCAAACACATCTATATCAATGGACTGATGAAAATGCAAAAAAACAAATAATCTCTACCAAAAATTATTTTTATTATCGATTAAAAATGATGGACTTAGATGGTTTATTCGAGTATTCATCTGTTGTAAGTGTATTGTTAGAAAAAGAAAGAACAGAAGACTCTCCCTTCAAAATCTTCCCTAATCCTACATTTGCCAATCGTAATATATTCATTCAACCAATTGCTTCAGGCTTTGAAGAAGAATACATACTTACTATCAATGATCAACTTGGAAGAGAAGTTTATCGACAAGAGATTGATTTTTCTCAAAACTCAACTTTGGAGATTCCAACTCAGCAACTACTCTCACACGGAATGTATTTTTTCCAAATTCAGTCTAGACAAAAAATATTACAAACTGAAAGATTAATTTTTCTAATTGACTAAATTTTTTCGAATTAATTTGTAGGATTTTAAGGTGTGCTA
>CAJQQY010000004.1 GCA_905480595.1 uncultured Saprospiraceae bacterium
GAAGGACACCCGGATAAAGTTGCAGATCAAATTTCAGATGCTTTAGTGGATCACTTCATCGCATTTGACCCTTCGTCAAAAATTGCTTGCGAAACATTAGTTACAACTGGACAAGTTGTGTTAGCCGGTGAGGTAAAAACAAAAACTTACCTTGACGTTCAAAATATTGCAAGAGACGTGATCAAAAGAATTGGTTACACCAAATCTGAATATATGTTCGAAGCAAACTCTTGCGGAGTTTTCTCTTCGATTCATGAACAATCTCCTGACATCAACCAAGGTGTTGAAAGAAAAAAGGCAGAAGATCAAGGTGCTGGTGACCAAGGAATGATGTTCGGTTACGCAACTTCTGAGACTGATAATTACATGCCTTTGGCGTTGGATTTATCTCATAAAATTTTGCAAGTTTTAGCTGACATTAGAAAGAAAGGAAAGCAAATGAAATATTTGCGACCTGATTCTAAATCACAAGTAACGATCGAATATTCTGATGACAATCAACCAATCAGAATTGACTCAATCGTAGTTTCAACTCAACATGATGATTTTGATGCTGACGCAAAGATGTTAGCAAAAATCAAAAATGATGTAGTTAAGATTGTGATTCCTAAAGTGAAAGCACAATGCAAAGCAAGTATCAAAAAATTATTCAATGATAAAATTACTTATCACGTAAATCCTACTGGGAAATTCGTTATCGGAGGGCCACACGGAGATACTGGGTTGACTGGAAGAAAAATTATCGTAGATACTTATGGTGGGAAAGGTGCTCACGGTGGTGGTGCATTTTCTGGAAAAGATCCTTCAAAAGTAGATCGGTCAGCTGCGTATGCAACTCGGCACATTGCTAAGAATTTAGTGGCAGCAGGTGTTGCTGATGAAATTTTAGTTCAAGTATCTTATGCGATTGGAGTAGCAAAACCAACTAACATTTATGTAAATACAAATGGTTCTGCAAAAGTAGAAATGTCTGATAGTGAGATTGCAGGAGTAATTGAAAAAGTATTTGACATGCGTCCTTATCACATCGAAAAACGATTGAAATTAAGAACGCCAATCTATTCTGAAACTGCTGCTTATGGTCACATGGGAAGAACTCCTGAGAAGAAAAAAGTAACATTTACTGATGGTTCTGGAAAAACGAAAACCATGAATGTAGAAACATTTACTTGGGAAAAATTGGACTATGTTAAGAAGGTGAAAAAAGCATTTGGCTTGAAGTAAGCGATTTTTTAGAGTATAATATAAAAAAGGAGTTAACCATTTAATTGGTTAGCTCCTTTTTTTTTAAGCTCTCGTCTTACTTCCTTTACTCACTTCCCGTTTTTCGAATATAAATGTCGCCATTATAATTTTCTAAAGTAATTTCTGGCCCACCGCCGTTGACCTTTCCGACAACCCATTTTCCGAGTTGAATTTTATAACTTTTTTTGCCTTGTTTTTTTTCGATTTTTTGTTTTTCCATTTTCATGTCAAAGCCTGTGTAAACATCACCTTGCTTATTGCTAATTTTAAAAGTAGCTTTGATATCTCCAGGAAAAGTCAAATCTAATCCATTGTTATAATTGGTAAAAGCCATTGGTTCACCCTCAGAAACTTTATCGAAAGCGGCAGTAATTTTTCCATTATAAGTATCTGCCATCACAGATCCAGAAATATTAGTTGCGGTGATCGAACCATTGTACGAAGATAATTCTAGTGTACCAACGATATTATCAACATCAAGATCACCTTGATTATAAGAGTGGGCTTTTAAGTCGATTTCTTTTGGTATTTCGATCTCAAGAATTAGCCCTTGATTCCAAGAAGTTGATTCTATTTTAACTCGATTATCAGATTCTGAAATTTCTAAATCAATGGATGCATTAGTGATTTTTTTTAATCCATTTTTAGATTTTTCCATTTTATTTTTTTGCTTTTTTTCCATCGAGGCATAGCGGACTAAAATATCCTTTCGTTCGGTTCCTTTAATGGTAATTGGACCTTTATTAATATCCACATCAAGGAACGCTTTTGCATTTGGATTACTGAGTGGAATATTTATTTCTTCAAAGTCTTGTGCAAAAGTTGTCGCTGCGCTTGAGAGTAAAAACAATGTGATTACAAAAATATTTATGAGTTTCATTTTTAATGATTTTAAATTTAATTATTTGATTGTCAGTTGATTATATAGATTGTTGTTTGTTATAATATTTTGACGTAAACATTTCCATTAAAGGTTTCGAAGTCTAAAAGGACATTTCCATTCCCAATTTTCATATTAGATTTCCCACCTACTTTATATTTGATTCCTTTTTCTTTTGCCTTTTTTTGAACTAAGGTTGGCATCATTTCAATATTGTCGAAGTCAGTAAAAAAGTCTCCATTGAATGACTCGAAAGTAAGTTTAGCCGAAAGTCCTTTTTGGAAATATGCATTGATGTCACCATTCAAAGAATAGTACTTGGAATCCTTTCCAGGGTTTTTAGAATATTCAATGTCGACGTCTCCGTTGATCGTGTGAGCATAGGTTCTTCCAGCAATTTTTTTCAGCGCAATATTTCCATTAATATTATTCGCTTTGACACCACCAGAAACATTTTTGACCACAATATCACCATCGTTAACGGTCGAAACATCAATGTTTAAGTCGTAAGGAATTTTGATGGTTATGTCAAAATTGAAGTGAATTCCACTTCCCCAATTACAGTTGTTTTTCCAGGTTCGCCAATTCCAACTATTATCATCTGATTTTTCATATCGAACATCAGAGCAAGGAGTTTTGGTATAAACTATCATCCCGTCATCCTCTTCGTAAATTCCTAATTCAATTTCTTTTTTTCCTTTTTCTAATTTTGCTTGAGTTTTACCAGTGATCGTTTTTTTGACTTCAAGTAAAATCTTTTTGCCGCTGTAACCTTCGATTGAAATGCTTCCATTTATATTATTAACCGTTAATACATTATTGGAATTGATACTGGAAAATTGCAAGTCCTTTTTGATGACTTCTGTATGCTTTTGAGCAAAGATGGAGGTACCACATAACATTATAATTACAAAAAATAAATTCTTCATGGTTTGATTTTTTAATAAAAAAATGAGTGATTGAGATTTTCAGCTGCAGCATGAAAAATTATAAAAGCACTTTTATTTTTTCGTTTAATTGATCTTTAATTTCCAATGGAATATCTTTTTTATTCATTAAGTTTTTGAATTCATCGACTGACCTTTTGTCTTGCAAAAAGACCATGAGTTCAGCCAAAGTCAATTGAACCATCGGTGAGTCTTGATACTGAATTGCATCAATTAATCCTTTTCGCACTTTCGGATTTTGGGAAAAATCTGCTAAGGCTTCGATAGCTGCCAATCGTACATTTATATTTTCGTCATTATTCAAAGTTCGGAGTAAAGCTTCAACAACTGGACCGCTGGCATCAGTCATTTTGTTGCTAATCTTTACTGCTTTTAATCTGTCGCGAGAAGATTCTTTTTCCAACAAAGCCATCATCATCGTTTCTTGAGTTTCTTGCAATTGAGCTGCAAGGACATCAACCTTTTCACTTGAGTCTGATTTGAAAAAATTACCTAAGAACAAACCTACTAGCAAAGCCATCATCCCAAAACCCCAATTTACTTTTGCAAAATATTGAGGAAGAAGCTGATTCCACCAATTCGTTGCCGGTGTAGAAACACTCGTAGGAGTACTTTTTTCTTTTTCCAAATTTTGATAAAAAACCGTATGCATTTCCTTCGATGGAACTTCCGATTCTTCCAAAACTAAATTTTCGTGAATCGCTTTTAAGTCCTCCAATTCCTTCAGTTCGATCCAACCATTTTCAATATAAGTTTCCAATAATTCATTTTCAGAATCGGTCAAACTAGCTTCTTGAAATTTTTGGATCAATATTTTAGCCGTTTCTTTATTCATCTTGGGTTATTTTTTTCTAGTTGAAAATATTGGGCTCGAAGTCCTTTTAATGCTCGAAACACTCTCACCTTTACAGCACCTTCGGAGCAATTTAATACGTCACCAATTTCTTTATAATTCAATCCTTCGAGTTTGCTCATGACGATAATTTCTCTTTTTTCTTCATCGAGATTTTTGAGTGCAACTCGTAGTTTTAGGATTTCTTCTTTCTCTTCACCCAAGCTCAAATCCATGCTAGCAGTAAACTTGAATGTTTGAGTCTCAATATTTTCGGTTCGGGTGCGTTTTTGTTTTTTGAAAAAATCCATATTTACATTCCTCGCAATTCGGAACATCCACGTTTTAAATTCACCTTCATTTTCATTGAATTGAATTCGATATTTTAGGATTCGAAGGAAGACCGTTTGCACCAAATCTTGACACTCTGCTCGCTGATGATAGTTTTGGAAAAAACGATATAGCAGTCGATGATAGCGTTCGAAGAGTAATCCGAGTTGATCGAGATTACCTTCTTTGACTTTGCACATTAATGTATTGTCTGAAAAAGAGTTCAAGTTTTGTTGGTCTTTAAAAATGCTGATGTAAAATTGTTTTCAGAGAGGATAACTTTTGGTTTTTTGGATGGTTACAAGTTACGGGATTTTTTTTTTGCCGCAGATTGGGTTGATTATTATGATTTTCTATGATCCTCTTTCTGGGTGTTCTCTCCTATGGGGGAAATCATAACAAATCATAATAATCAGCCCAATCTGCGGCAAAAAAAACTAAAAAAAAACCTTGCAGAAAAATCTACAAGGTTTCAAGTCAACTATTTTCGAGAAAATTTAATTAATAATTATTTTTCCAGAATTAATCACATCTCCATTTTCGGAAATGTTATAAAAATAAATTCCAGTAGTCAAATCATTTCGTTTTAGTTCAAATTGAGAGCCGTTAAACTTTTGTTGAAAAACCAATTTTCCCATTTGATCAAATAATTTTATTTCCCCATGCTCTATGGCAGTTCTTAATTTTAAGATTGTAAAATCTCTAAAACTATTTTGTCGAGAAAGCAACTTGTTTCCTGCATGGTTAGGTCGTTGAGTCAGGATTGATAAAAATTCAGATTCGCCCCATTCCTCCAATTCAATCTCTTCAAAGTCTTGATAATTAACCGGCGAAGTTTCATCATTAATTAAAAGAATCGCATCTTCAAAAACTGAGCAATTAGCAGTTTGAGGAATTTCATCGTTTAAAATATCTCCATCCGAACTGTTTTTATTATCATTAAAATTTTGATTCCAAAGATGGCTTCCAAATAATAGTGGAGTGAATGCCAATAGAATAAATGAAGTAGAAATGATTATTTTTTTCATTGTTATTATTTTTTGATTTGATGTATTAATGAGAACAAATATTTACTTTTTTTATAAAGTTTACAATGACATATTATTTGATTTGTGGAAATAAAATGGTTAGTTTTAAGGATAAAGTCAATATTTAAAAAGAATTCATGATTTTTTTGTGGAAATAAAAATGTTAAATGAATCAAGCTGAAAACTACAAACTCTACGAAACCATCCAAACCTTAGACAAAAGAGAAATCCGTCAAATCAAACGGGTTTTGCAATCTCCTTTTTTTGTATTGAGAAATGACGTAGGCCACTTGTTTGGAATCCTGGTAAAATATCATTTAAAAGGCAAAGCATTCCCGAAGAAAGAAGTCATTTTTGAAAAGGTATTTCCCGAAAAGACTTTTGATTACGCTTTGCTTCGAGGAACGATGAGTGATTTGTTTGAACTTATTGAGGAGTATTTTTTAATTCAAAAAAGACGGAATGGGAAACTTAAAACTCGATATCTTTTAGCTGAAATTTATCGAGAAAGAAAATTACCCAAAGCGTATCAATCTGTAGTGAAAAAGACGGCAACGATTTTGGAAAGACAATCCTTGCGGAATGAATTTTATTATCAGCAATTGTTAGATTTTCAGTTGGAGGAAATGAATTTTAAAGTAAAAAATCAGCGGACTAAAGATTTTAATTTAGGTGCAATTTCCGAGACGATTGATATTGTTTTTTTAGTGCAAAAACTCAAACATGCCTGTACGCAAATTACGCATCAACAAGTTTTTAAAACTGAATATGATTTTGGTTTGCTTCCTCATTTGTTGCCAATAATTGCAGAAGAGAAATATTTAAAAATACCTGCGGTTGCGATTTATTATTACTGTTATCGTTTTTTGACTGATGAAAAAGGAACCGTGTTTTTTGAAAAATTTAAAACAACACTTTTTCAAAACAAATCATTATTTGATGTTTTGGAAATGAAAGAATTGTATTTGTTTGCCATTAATTTTTGTATTCGAAAATTGAATCAAGGAAAAAGAAATTTTAGTCATGAGATTTTAGAATTATACAAGGATGGATTGGAAGCAAATTATTTTTTGGAAAATGGAATGTTGTCGAGATTCACTTTTAACAATATAGTTGCTGCTGGAATTTTTATGGAAGAGTTTGATTGGTTAGAAAAGATTATTGAAAACTATTCTGAAAAATTGGAAGAGGAATATCGAGATTCAACAGTTAATTTTAATTTAGCTCGCTTGGAATACACTCGAAAAAATTATGGCAAAGCGATGTTGCATTTGCAAAAGGTAGGATCTAAAGATTTGGTTAACAACTTGATTTCAAAAACGCTGTTGATGAGAATTTATTATGAATTGGAAGAGTATGATTCCTTGTTTTCTCACTTGGATAGCTTCCAGATTTATATTCGAAGGCGAGAGGTGAGTGATTTTCATCGGAAGAATTATATGAATGCGATCCGACTGGTGAAAAAGTTGGTGGCGATGCCTGAGTTGGATAAAGAAACGAAGGAGGCTTTGAAAAAGGAAATTGAAGAGGAGGAGATTTTGACGGAGCGGGAATGGTTGTTGAGTAAGGTTTGATTTTTTGCCACAGACTAACACAGACTCTTTTATGACTTTTCGCTGATATGTTGAAGTCTAAGTTAATCAACGAAAAGTCATATTAAAAGTCAACTTAAGTCTGTGGCTAAATTTTTACTACTCTTTTGACAATAGATATTTTGCGATAAGTAATTTTTAAAAAATAAACGCCATGAGCCAAAGAACTTAAATCAATTGGATAATTATTTTGAATATTATTATTGATGAAAATGATTTGTTGACCAGTAGCACTAAAAAATTCTAATGATATTTCATCTGGATCTAAAATAGAAAAATTTACATTTAAAAAATCAAAAGTTGGATTTGGAAAGAGATAAATAAACTCATTTAGTTTTTCTGGATTTTTATCAAATAAAGTTAGATCACTACAATCGCCAATCTCATTTTTGAAATCATCATAGTTTTTAAAATCGACCCCAGGTTCGATACTGCCTACTATTTGATCGTCGGAAAATTGTAAAAAAGAAGTAGTACATGCTCCAAAATGTGTGGTTGGAAAATGGGCATCCACGGTTCCTGTTTCCAAATCATTAAATCTTAAAACTAATTTTTCACCTATTTCAAATATATCAAAAAATACGTCGCAGGAAGTTCCGTAACTTATTATCGTGATGCTTTCTTCGGTAACTGTTCCTTGCAAGGTTTCCAAAATTTTGACATCCATAAAAGTTGGAAAGCCAGAACCAATATATTTTTCAAGAACTTCGACTTCAACGACTTTAGAATCAGAATCGACTGCTTCGCAAAAGGTTGAAAAGGATAAACAAGAACAAGCGATCAATGAGTAGCCTAAGTTGGATAAGACGAAAATCGAAAGGAGGGTGAATTTTTTCATTTTGATTTATTTTGTAAAAAGTAAATTACTTTTTAGGTAAGACTTCCTTTGCTGTAAAAAGGTTGGGAATCAATTTTTTTGAAAAAAAGCATTTTAGTGTTTGACTATTTTTTTCACAATAAAGTTATCCCTAAAAATGATCTTTACAAAATAAATCCCTGCAGAAAGGTTAGTTGTCGAAAATTGAAAATTGGATTGATTAAGATTGTTTTCGGAAGTGATTTTTTGACCTTGTGTAGAAAATATTTCTAATGAAATTTTTGAGGGAGTTATAGTTCCAAAGTCAATATTTATATTCTCGGAAAAAGGATTTGGGGAAATAGTGATTTCATTTTCTAATAATTCGAGATTTTCGTTTAACACCATCATGCCAATACAATCAGTAAGTTGATTTTTGAATTCAGAATAGTCTTGCTCATCGAGGTTAGGAGTTACGGAACCAAATAATGTTGAATTAGATAACTTTAGAAAGTTGGTGTGGCAATAGAAGAAATCTATTGGAGGAAAGTTTTCAAGATTACTGATATTCGATATAGTTTGGAAGAAATTAATTAATAGTGTATCGCCAATATTCATATCAGTAAGAGGATCATGGCAAAGCAAACCAGGAAATGAAACTACTGTTAGTGTATCGATATTGATTCCAGCATTCAAGGTTTCTATAACTTTAACATCTATATGCTCATAAAATAAAGTATCATATCTATCAATAATTTCAACTGCTACAATAGTATAGTTTTCATTTACTGTTTCACAAAAAGATAAATCTCCACCACAAGTACAAGCAAGGATAGGAATGTTTTGTAACAATGTAATTACAAAAAAAATAATAGTTGTAAAAGTTTTCATTTTGATATAGTTTTAGTTTCTTAAAAAAAATCGCCTGACAAATATTTATCTGAATTTAAGAAAACTTTGTAGGAAGTTTTGTCTTAAATTAGATTTATTCGTCAGGCGACATTTTTTATGAAAGCAAATTTTTAAACTAGCCTTATAAATACCTTCCCAAAAATCCGAGCATCGCATTATACACCTCAAAGCGATTTTCTTCATTATGAAATCCATGTCCTTCGTCATATTTTACCATATAAGGCACATCAATATTTCGACTTCGAAGTGATCGAACAATCTGATCGCTCTCGTCAATGTTTACTCTCGGATCGTTTGCTCCTTGAATCACAAAAAGTGGCGTAGTGATTTTATCCACATGCAAAGCAGGAGAGGCAGCAGTCATATGTTCTTTATCTCGCTCAGGATGTCCAACCATTTCATGCATCATGTCGAGGTAAGGTTTCCAGTACGGAGGAATCGTATTTAGGAAAGTAAATAGATTCGAAACACCAACATAATCAATTGCGCAAGCATACAAATCAGGAGTAAAAGTTACTCCAGCCAAAGTTGCATAACCACCATAACTACCGCCGTAAATTGCAACCTTTTTAGGATCGGCAATTTCTTTTTGAATTAACCAATTCACTCCGTCGGTGATATCGTCTTGCATCTTTTTTCCCCATTGCTTAAAACTCATTTCCCAAAAATCCCGACCGTAACCAGTACTTCCTCGGTAGTTCATTTGCAAAACTGCATAGCCTCGACTCGCCAATAATTGCACTTCAGGATTGTAGCCCCAAGTATCCCTCACCCAAGGTCCACCGTGTGGATTGATTACTACAGGAAGGTTTTTGGTATCCACATTTTTTGGCAAAGTCAGGTAGGCATTAATTTCTAGTCCATCGCGAGTTGGATAAACGATAGGTTGCATTTCAGCCATATCCTTTTCATCGATCCATGGGCTGACATCAGTTATTTTTTCCAAATGTTTTTGCTCCGCATCAAAGAAATAATAAGCACCCAATGATCGATCAGAGTAAGTTCTGATAATCATTTTGTCTTCCTCTAGATTTTTACTGCCAACTGAAATTTCGTAGTCACCTAATTTTGATTGTAAGAATTCACGAGCTTCTTTTGACTTTTCATCGAGGAAATGATATTGTGTTTTGGCAGTTGTGTAAGAAACTGCGGTAAGTACTTTTCGCTTGCGAGAATAACCCAAACTGGTCACGTCAACAGACTCATGTGAGAAAATTGGTTCGCCCAATTCTTTTCCAGTCGCCATGTCAAATTTGATGACCACACTTTTATCACGATCCAAATTAGAAGCCACATAAACTTCGCTTCCATTGTCAAATTCAAAAAACAAAGGCGAAACTGAAACTCGAAAATCTGTCGTTATCACTTCTCGAAAATCTTCCTCTTCGTTATCTCGATAAAGAATCGTAGTGTTCGTTCCAATTACTTTTGTCGCAATTCTAAGTTTGCCAACATGATCCGTCATCCAACCATCGAGTGGATTCGCAGGGTCAATATTATCAGCCAATCGTTTCAGATCACCTGTGACGACATTCAATCGATAAGGTTCAAAAAGTTGTGGATTTCGATTGTTCAATCCGATGATAATATGATCTTCATCTTCTTTTAAATCATCGATAACCGAAATTCTAATATTTTCAAAAGGAGTAAGGTCTTTCGGATTTTCTCCATTTTTATCTACTGCCAAAAGTGTGAAGTTTTCATCACCACCATTGTCTTTGATAAAAATAAGTCGATTGCTATTCACCCAACCAAAACCGCCAATGTCTCGACTAGTTTCAGAAGTAATTCGAACCGCTTCTGACTCACCAATTTTTTGCACATAAATATTTTTACGTCGCTCGTACGGGCTCATAAATGCGAAGTGCGTGCCGTCAGGCGACAACTGATAATTCGATTTTTCAGGTGTTCGAAAAAAGTCTTCGACGGAATATTTATAATCACCTTGGTTAGTGTCAACGAGCTGTTGTAATTCTTCTGGAGTAGAAGGCAAAGTTATATCCCCAGGTAATTCTACAGTTTTTAATTCATCCATTTTTAACAATTGTTTTAAGTAGCAAGACTCTCTTGAATCCTGTTTAATTTTTTTACAAAAATAAAATAATGGATGAAATAAGTGGTGGAATTGGAAAAATTAAAATGTAAGCTGAGCGGTTAATTGTTTAGATTTTTAATCCCTTGGCGAATGAGTTCTGCAACCTTGTTTGGATTTTTTAAATTTTCTAAGGTTGGCTGATGTCGTTTTTCGGATTTACTATGATTGATGATTTCGAAAGTATCAAAGTTAACTGCTGCCGGATTTTTAATAATTAAAAAGATAGAACCAATGGCATTTTTTTCATCTTCAATAATTAGTAGATTTTTTATTTGGGAAAAAAGAATGTCTTGAATTCTATTTTTTTTCCAATGTCCTAACCGAAAAAGAATACGCTTGGAAGTGATGGCATATTCTGTTTTTTCATTTTTTCCAATGTGAATAATTTTTCTAATTATAGGAGAAATAACTTTATAAAAAAGAAGATAAAAGATAATACCTCCTTCTCCTAGGTCAACCTGATAGAAATCCTTTTTTATTTCAGTTTGTCCCTCCCAAATAATGGTTTCTCCTTTGTCTAAATAATCAGAAAAAGAATCGCGAATTGGTTCATCTAGGATTTGGTTTTTCATAGGGAAGTGTTTGCGTTTTTGATACCTTGATGAATGAGTTCTTCAACAGTTTTAGCATCTTCAATAAGTTCTAAAGTTGGCTGATGTCGCCTTTCTCCATTTTTTAAATTGTAAGTTGTTTCGAAGCCTTTATCTAAATCAATCATCGAAATATATCCTTGCTGGTTTATTGGCAAAGAACCTGCAACCAATTTATCTTTTGGGGAAACTAAAACTTGAAATTTGTTTTTTCTTTCTATCGCTTTAAATATTTTT
>CAJQQY010000005.1 GCA_905480595.1 uncultured Saprospiraceae bacterium
GTGATTTCTCTAAACTTCTTTTCTTTCGCAAGCGTTATATTCCTATCTTTGCACCCGATTTTGAAATAGAAAAAAGACAATGAGTACTAAAATAGAAAAACAAGAAGTAACGATAAAATTCGCTGGTGATTCGGGCGATGGTATGCAATTGACTGGTAGTTTATTTACTGGAAATACTGCATTGACAGGAAGTGATTTAGCTACATTTCCAGATTTCCCTGCCGAAATTAGAGCTCCTATCGGAACTTTGGCAGGAGTTTCAGGCTTTCAATTACATTTTGGTAGCAGAAGAATTTATACTCCAGGCGATCAATGTGATGTCTTGGTTGCGATGAATGCAGCTGCGCTAAAAGCGAATTTGACAAATATTAAAAAAGGTGGAACTATCATTTTGAGCACCGATGGTTTTGACAAAAAGAACCTTCGTTTGGCTAAATATGAGGATGGAGAAAATCCTTTAGAAAATGATTCTTTGGCCAACTTTGAAGTTTTCAAAATCGATATCACAAAACTCACACGTGAAGCTTTAAAAGAATCTTCACTTGGCACAAAGGAAAAAGATAGATGTAAAAACATGTTTGTTTTGGGATTCCTCTATTGGAGATATGATCGAACAATGCAAGGGACAATTGATTTTTTAACACAAAAATTTTCAAAAAAACCTGATGTCCTTGAAGCCAATATCAAGTGTTTAAAAACTGGCTACCACTACGGAGATACCACCGAAACATTTATTACTCAATATAAAGTAAAACCTGCTCCACTTGAAAAAGGAACTTATCGAAATATTAAAGGAAATGAAGCTTTAGTAATTGGTTTAATTACTGCCGCTAAAAAATCGAAATTATCTCTTTTCTACGGAAGTTATCCGATTACACCAGCATCTGATATTTTGCATGGTTTGGCAAAACATAAAAACTATGGCGTCAAAACTTTCCAAGCAGAAGATGAGATTGCAGCAGTTTGTTCTGCGATTGGTGCTTCGTATGGAGGTGACTTAGGAATTACTGGAACATCTGGCCCAGGTTTGGCGCTCAAAGGTGAAGCAATTGGTTTGGCGATGATGTTGGAATTGCCTTTGGTGGTGGTGAATGTGCAAAGAGGGGGTCCATCAACAGGTTTGCCAACTAAAACGGAACAATCTGACTTGATGCAAGCATATTATGGTCGAAATGGAGAATGTCCATTGCCAGTAATTTCAGCTAGCTCTCCTTCTGATTGTTTTGAAGCAGCTATTGAAGCTTGCCGAATTGCAATGGAACATATGACGCCAGTCATCTTATTGAGTGATGGATATATTGCAAATGGTGCTGAACCATGGCGTTTCCCAAAAGCTGAAGATATTCCTGCTATCGATATTCAATTTAAAAAACCGATTGAGGAAGATGAAACTTACTTACCATATTTCCGCGACGAGAAATTAGTTCGAGAATGGGCATTGCCAGGAACTAAAGGATTGGCGCATCGACTAGGAGGTTTGGAAAAAGAAGCAAATACTGGAAATGTTTCTTACGATCCTGCAAATCATGAATACATGATAAAAACGCGAGAAGCAAAAGTAGAAATGATTGCTGATTATATTCCTGAGCAAAAAATTACCATGGGAGTTGAGGAAGGAGATTTATTGTTACTCGGCTGGGGATCAACTTTTGGTGTGATGGAATCTATTACTAAAGAATTGGCTGCGGATGGCTTAAAAGTAGGGCATTCGCATTTAAGATATATTCGTCCGTTCCCTAAAAACTTAGGGGAGATTTTGAAGAATTATAAAAAAGTTATGATTCCCGAAATCAATAATGGACAGTTGTCAAAAATTATTCGAGAGCGGTTTTTAATTGAACCGATTGAATTTAATAAAATACAAGGGGTACCGATTATGAAGGCGGAATTGAGGTATGCGATTAAGGAGGTGTTGGAGAATATGTGATTTTTTTTTGCCACAGATTACGCTGATTATCCTGATTTTTATGTTTTCTATTGCTAAGTGTTATCTATTGCCCATGTCGGGAAAAACATAAAAATCATAATCTCAGCGTAATCTTCGGCAAAAAAACAAATAATCATTCACTCACATCGAATAATCACTCAATCTACCCACTTCTGAAAACTACCTTTTAAAAGTAAAAGGTTGGATGCATCTTTGAACTATACAACATGAAATTATTTCACTTAAATAGTTTAAAAATGAAAATTATCCAAGTATTGATATTGATGTTATTATGCCTTGATTTTCAATCAGTTAATGCTAATTCCACTTATGATTGGGGAGACACCTTATATGTTTGGGCAAAGTCTGGATTGAATATGCGAGAAGGCCCAGGGACGGATTTTCCAAAAATGAAAAAACTCGAATATGGGGAAAAGGTACAAGTGATCGATGATTATTTGAGATCGACACCTTTGAGTTTAACTATTTTAAGAAAAAATAAACGACACAACCAATTCAAACTGAAAGGACATTGGGTTCGAGTGAAAATTGGAAGTAGAGAAGGTTATGTCTTTGATGGATATTTGTCGAGGTTGCCAGCTATGGAAATTAGACAAACTAATGATGGTCATGTTTTCGAACATTTTAATGAATATGCAAAGCGAGAATTTGGAATAGACTCGACAGCGCTTAATGCTGATTCTATAAAAAATTATCGGGAAAGATATATTTATAAAAATGGAATGGAGTGGAAAGATCCTCAAAGTGAATGTTACTTTGCTTCTTTGGATTTAGGAAAAATTTCATTCAATGAAGCTTATTTGATTTTTGAAAAAATGACTTCGTTTGAGGATCATGCCAAATATTTTAAACCAAGTGATTTGGCGTTTAACGAGCCTGGCGAACCAATTGAATATGAGTATTTTCAAACGACTGTTGAAAAGGAAAAAAGTGGTTTCTATAAATTGCAATTCGATACCGATTTTTTTGGAATGACGTTACAGTATGTAGATGGGAAATTTATCATTTCAGAATGGGGATGTTGCTAAAAATAAAATCATGAAATTAAAATTCATCATCACTATATTTTTAGCAATCATTTTAAGCGAGTTTTCTTTTGCTAATTTTTATAAAAAAGGAGACACTTTAAATGTTTGGGCAGCATCAGGTTTAAATATGCGAGAAGGGCCAGGAATAGATTTTCCAAAAATAAAAAAACTCGAATATGGAAAAAAGGTGGAAGTAATCGATCAATATTTAAGATCAACACCTATAAATATTACCGTGGTTAAGAAAAGTAAAAAAAGTGATGAATTTGTGTTGAAAGGTTTTTGGGTGAGAGTAAAATTTGGGACGCGGGAAGGATATGTTTTTGATAGGTATTTGTCAAGGTTGCCTGTTATAAATTTTATCAAAAACGAAAAAGGTGAAAAAATATCTGAAGGATTTGTTTCTTATGCTGATCGAGAATTTGGACTAAAACTCCATGAAGATGTCGACCATCCAGATTTGCCTTTGCAAGAAAAATTTCTATTTAAAAATAATATGGAATTAAATTATAAAAGTGCTGAATGTTTTGGAATGAATATAAATTTAGGCTCACTTTCCTTCAATGAAGCTTATTTGTTTTTTAATCATATTGGAAAATTTGAAAACATTTTGAAAAATGTTATTCCTAAACATCCAGATGACCTTTATAAAATTGAATTCAAGGAAAATAAAGATCATCATCATTCAATATCTTATAGCAATGAAGGAAATGGTATTTCATTAAATTGGAAGGATGGAAAATTTATTTATGAATATTGGAGTTGCTGTTAATAAACGAAAATCATGAAAGAAAATCCCCTACACCGTTTATCAAATGAAACCGTCCAACAACGGCGCAAAGAATATCTCCTTTGGGGAATGATTCCAGCGACAGTTTTTATTTTGTTGGAAGTTTATATCATATATAATCCACAGCACAAAGGAATGGAATTGTATGTATTAGCAGGATTGTTATTGAGTTTTCCCTTTATATTTCAGGCAAGTAAGTATTCGAAAGAACTTCGAAGAAGACAAAAAAAATAAGTCATCATGACACAGAATAATGTAAAATTAAAAGCAAAAGATTTTGCAACCGATCAAGATGTTCGCTGGTGCCCAGGGTGCGGCGATTACAGTATTTTGTCGCAAGTACAAAGAGTATTGGCAGAGATGGAAATGAATCCAGATGAAGTAGCGATCATTTCAGGAATTGGTTGTTCATCCCGTTTTCCATATTATATGAATACTTATGGCATGCATTCCATTCATGGGCGAGCACCAGCAGTAGCTTCAGGTTTGAAAATTGCCAATCCAGATTTGAGTGTTTGGATTATTACCGGTGATGGTGATGGATTGAGTATTGGAGGAAATCATTTGCTGCATATTTTACGAAGAAATTTGGATGTAAATATATTGTTATTCAACAATCAGATTTATGGTTTGACGAAAGGGCAATACTCTCCTACTTCTGAAGTTGATAAACGAACGAAGAGTACTCCTATGGGCTCTCTCGATCATCCTGTCAACCCATTGGCAGTTGCTATGGGCGCAGATGCAACTTTTGTAGCTCGAACAATGGATCGAGACCCAAAGCATATGCAAGCCATGTTGAAGCGTTCGAATTTACACAAAGGAACTTCGTTTTTAGAAATTTATCAAAACTGCAACATCTTCAACGATGGCGCATTCTTCACATTTACAGACAAAGCCACTAAAAAATCTTCTGCCATATTTTTAGAAAATGGCCAACCTTTAGTATTTGGAGAAAATGACGAAAAAGGAATTCGACTCGATGGTTGGAAACCACAAGTTGTTGATTTAGAAAAAGATAATTACTCAAAAGACGATCTTTGGATTCATGACGAAACAGACTTGTACAAAGCTCAAATGTTGACTCGATTCTTCGATGATCCACGCCAAACAGAATTTTTACCTAGACCTTTTGGGGTGTTATATGCTACGGAAAGAGTTTGTTATGAAGATCAATTATTGGATCAGTTGAATGAAGCGATTGAGCAAAAGGGAGAAGGAGATTTGAATAAATTGATCGCTGGGAATGTGACTTGGGAGATATAACCCCCCAACCCCTAAAGGGGAGTTTTGGGGCGGGATTTTTATCGGGGGTTAAATAGTCAAAATAAATATATTTCCATTTTTCCAAATTTCTTTGGTTTTAGTTGAGGTCTTTTCTATCTTCATAGGACTAACGTAATGAGAAAAGAGAAAGCCTTTACAAACCTAACTTTTGGCTTCTATGAGAAAACAATTATATGATAATCACGGCCGCGTGCTTAATTATGTGCGCTTAGCTGTTACCGATCGCTGTAACCTTCGCTGCTTCTACTGCATGCCTGAAGAAGGAATTCAATATATCAATAAGACTGAATTGATGAGCTACGAGGAAATCCATCGTGGGATCAAACTATTGGCTCAAATGGGTATTGAAAAAGTACGAATTACTGGCGGCGAACCATTCATCAGAAAAGATATGATTAAACTCCTTTGGGCTATTCGAAAGACCGAAGGAATTAGAGATATAAATATTACTACTAATGGAACCGTGCTCGAGCAGTACATTCCTGAATTAAAAAAATTAGGTATCCGCTCTGTCAATTTGAGTTTGGATACTTTAGATAAAGCACGTTTTTTTGAGATAACTCGACGTGATGTTTTTGATAAAGTGATGCGAAGTTTTGAATTGTTGTTAGACAATGACTTTGAAGTAAAAATTAATGCTGTCGTTATGGCTGGCAAAAATGAAGATGACATTATTCCGTTAGCTTCATTGACAAAAGACCTTCCTGTAGGTGTTCGATTTATCGAAGAAATGCCTTTCAACGGAGAAGGTGCTCACTATCCCAAACTTCAATGGAATTACAAAAATATTCATCAAAAAATCAAAGACCACTTTCCAAATCTCCAAAAACTTCCTGACCCTCCTTCATCTACTTCGATGAACTACAACGTACCTTCACACAAAGGCACAATTGGAATTATTGCAGCCTACAGCCGAACTTTTTGTGGCACCTGCAATCGAATCCGAATTACTCCGCAAGGACAATTAAAAACTTGTCTTTATGATAGTGGAGTATTTAACATCAAAAAGTTAATGCGCGAAGGTGCTTCTGATGACCAGCTCCGCGCCACCTTTCTCGATGCATTTAAAAACCGAGCAAAAGATGGTTTTGAAGCTGAACAAAATCGCTTTGGAAATGGCGTTTCCGAATCCATGGCGACAATCGGAGGATAAATACTGTTCAATCGTGAGTTGTTAGCGGTGAACGATGAACATACTATGAGTTAACTGTTTAAATTATTTTTGTTCGCCTAACATCGCTAACTTTTTAAAAAATATAAATTTTGAGGTTATATTTATGAAGGTGTTTACCCAAATGGTAAACACCTTTTTCCTTTTCAAGTAAAACTTTAAATTCATGTTCAAAACGAAACCATTGTATTTTCTTCTTTTTTCCATTTTTATCCTTTTACAAAGTTGCCAACAAGAACCTCCTGTGATGAAAATTGCTTTTGGCTCCTGTGGCTGGCAAGATCATCCATTACCTATCTTCTATGAAGTAGTAAAGCAAGACCCTGATCTTTTTATTTTTTTAGGTGACAATATTTATGGTGATACCAAAGTCATGGATACACTTCGAGCAAAATATAATCGACTTGGGGCAAAAGAATCTTTTCAGCATTTAAAAAAGAATGTTCCCATGTTAGCTACCTGGGATGATCATGATTTTGGGTGGAATGATGCAGGTCGTCACTACCCTTTCAAAGAAGAAGTCAAAGAAATATTTTTTGATTTCTTTGAAGAACCAGCTGATTCTGAAAGAAGAACCCGAGAAGGAATTTATGGCTCATATGAATATGATTTGCAAGGAAAGAAAATTCAAATCATTATGCTCGATACACGAACCTTTAGAGATAAACTTTTAATCAACCAAGATTCCATCAATGAAGATCGACGATATTTTTACCATTTAGATTATACGCCACACACCACTTCTGATTCTACTTTTTTAGGCGAAAAACAATGGAAATGGCTCGATCAAGAATTACAAAAACCAGCTGATGTCAGGATCATTGGTTCGAGTACTCAATTTGGTATCGAATATAATGGCTACGAAGCTTGGGCAAATTACCCGCACGAGCAAAAACGTTTTTTAGATTTAATTAAAAAAAATAAAGCAAATGGTGTTTTATTTATCAGCGGAGATGTGCATTATGCTGAAATTTCAAAAATGGAAGTGCCTGACCTCTACCCTATTTATGATGTGACTTCAAGTGGTTTATCTTCTACCTGGAAATTCGCAACACCTAATATCAATCGAATTGAAGGTCCAATTATGGATAATCATTTTGGCTTGCTAACAATAAACTTACAAAGTAAAAATCCTGAAATTAAATCTGAAATTTGGGACGTGAGAGGAAATCAAAGAGTGGAGTTTACCATTCCTTTAAGCGAAATATCTTTTTAATGATGAATTGCCAATGAAGATCGATCTACATTTTTCAATAAAAATTTGAGCAAATAAAATATGATAAAATACTTTAAATATTCAAGTCTGTGGCTTTTAATCTTCCTGAGTGGATGCTTTGAAGAACAAAATATTTATGACCAATCGGATAATTTAAATGATATTGAAAACTTGATTGCTCAAATAATCGAAATGGATTCAATAGAAAATAATTACCCTGATTATAAGATAGTTGCTGTTTTACCAAAGTATGTCCGCAGGGAAAATCAAGATAATTTTAAACCCCGTCCTCCACTAAGTGGTCATTATTTATTTCCTGATTTAGAAAAAGAATTTAGCGAAATGAAAGAAACTAACTTTTCTTCTGATGAAAATATTTATATCAAAAAACAGGAAGAAGATTCAAAACCAATCGAATTGAGTGAAAAAATGTTTGGAAAAAGAAAATCAAAAATCGATTTTAAATCTCAAAATACTCTCCTCTCTTTCTCCATTCCTATTTTTAATAAAAGTAGAAATATTGCTTGGATAAAAACTGAATTTGTTTGTGGAGAGTTATGTGGCGAAGGAAAAACTTTAATTCTGCAAAAAATAAATGGAAAGTGGAAAATCATCAATAAAAAAACTGATTGGATCAGTTAAAAAAAGTAAACTTCCAAAAATAAAAAAGAGTAGCAATTAAACAATTGCTACTCTTTTTTTTATGAAAAGAAATCAAACAATGGGAACATTAAATATTAAAAAATCATCTTTTTTTACCTGGCCGTCGAGACTTTTTCTTCTCAGCCATTCTTGCTTGTCGTTTTTCCTTAGCTCGATTGACCTTCATATTTTTGTCTAGCTTTTTATGGAAAGCACCCTTCGATTTCAACTTCGGAGCTTGATAATAGAATTTATCACCTCCCATTTTTTCTTTTTCAAACTCCATCAATTCAGTCGAAACAACCAAACCTTCAGGCGTTGGAAGAACCGGAACTTCAATTCCCATCAATTGTTGAATCGCTTCAAAAACCTCATCTTCTTTTTCAGCAACAAATGAAATTGCAATCCCTTCTTTGTCCGCCCGACCAGTTCGACCAATCCGATGCATATAATCAGCAGGAGCATCTGGCATTTCAAAATTCACCACATGAGAAACTTCTGCAATATCCAAACCTCTTGCAATAATATCTGTCGCCACCAGAACACGCAATTTACTTTCCGTAAATTCTTCGACCATTCGAAGCCGATAATTTTGGGATTTATTGGAATGAATAACACCTATTGATTCAGGGAAAAGTGGATCTATTATTTCATGAAGTTTATCAGCTAATTTTTTAGTACTAACAAAAACCAAGACTTTATTCATCGACTCATCTTCCGTTAAAAGAAGTTTAAGCAAATTAGCTTTAGTATTAAAATTAGCTCCAAAATATGCATGTTGACGAATTTGCTCCAAGGGAGTTCCGTGTGGAGCAATCTCAATTTTTAATGGATTGAAAAAATAATCATTGATTAAATTTTCAACATCTTCCGTCAAAGTTGCAGAGAACAATAAATTTTGGCGCTTCTCTGGAAGCATATCCAAAATGTTTTTTAATTGAGTTCGAAAACCCAAATTTAGCATTTCATCCACCTCATCAATTACTAATTTTTTCAAATATTTCGCTTTGAATGCACCTGACAAAGCAAGGTCAAAAAATCGCCCCGGAGTTGCCACGATAACATCAGCCCCTTCCATCAATCCAAGTTTTTGAGTATTAATATTAGTCCCTCCATAAACTCCGACTGCTCGTACAGTCATGTATGCAGTTAATTTTTTCACCTCTTCCGTCACTTGCACCACCAACTCTCGAGTCGGCACTAAAATCGCAATTCGTGGATGTCCATCCGTTGAAAATTTCAACATCCGCAACAATGGCATGAGGTAAGCAAAAGTTTTTCCAGTACCAGTTTGCGCCACACCAACTACATCTCTCCCCGACATGATCGGTGAAAAAGCCGCCACTTGAATTGGCGTTGGATCCATATATTCCAAATCTGCCAATGCATTCCGTAATGGATTATTTAAATTTAAATCGTCAAAATTCACGTTTGTATTTTTTTTGCAAAAGTACGTAATATTTACGTAAGACGACTTCTCAGAGTCATTCTACACCAAACCTTCTAACACATCATCAATTTTCAACTTAATCGAATCTTTTAGCTCTTTTTCCAAAACAGGAAATTCTGTTTTTTCAAAAGTAGTTTTGATCACTCCATTTTCCAACAAATTAATTCGATCACAAATTCGAGTCAATGACTCAATAATATGAGAAGCAATAATGATAATTTTATTAGTTGATTTTAATCGAATCAGGAGTTGTAATAGTTTTTCATTACTCTCAATATCGACTCCATTAAATGGCTCATCTAAAATCATAATCGGTCGATCCATCGCCATCATTCCAATAAATGCGAGTTTCTTTTTCATCCCGGTGGAATAATTTTCGACATATTCATGAAGTGGTAATTCAAATAATTCGTTCCATTTTTTGATGTCAAAATCTTTATTTTGAATTCCCAGTAACTTTAAATATTCCATCCCCGTCATCAATGGATAAAAATAACAGGAGGTTTCCATAAAACCAATGTCACTATTTTGAATAGTTCGATTTTGAAATTGCGCACTTCCTGCATTTGGTTTTTTAAAACCATAAATAGTATTAAAAAGAGTGGTTTTCCCCGCACCATTTATTCCAAGAACACCATGAATCATTCCCGACTCAAAAGTCAAATGAACATTTTTCAACACTTCATTAGTTCCGTAGGAAACCGCTAAGTTTTTTATTTCAAGCATAATAATAAGCTAAATTGTTATTGGCTTTTCGCCAAAAATAAATGATCAAACCAATACTCACGATCACAAAACCGGGCATTAATAGAGTACCCAAAAATATGGCTTGAAAAGAATTGCTAAACATTTTTGGAACATTCGGTCGATAGGAAGCATACTTGTAAACAATATTAAAAATGATTCCCAAACCAAGTCCAATAAAACAAGCTAGCCCTAAATACCACATTTCTCGATGATAAAATAAAAACATCAAATAGTGTGGCAATAAAGCAATTTGAAAAATTAGAAAATGATTCGCCACCTTATTTTTCACGAAGTTACCTTTCTCGTATTCTAGAGCAATCATCTCCTTCGGTTCAAAATGTTCAAACAATGTTGGCCATATCAATAATAAAAAAATACTAAATAAAATCATTGTCCCAATGAAAAAGGAACAACCTAATGCCACTATGTACAACAATACAATTACAAAAAACATTTTTCGCGATCCTAATTTTATTTCAAAATACTTTACTGGAATTTTATCCAAATTTAAGAGTGGCGCAACTTTATTATTTTTTAATTCCCCTGTAGGAAAAAATAATATTGGCAACATGCCCAACTGCCAATAAATCGCTGGAATCATCTTTCCTAAAAACAATAACAATATACTTACGGGTAATAGAAACATACTATATTCGGCGAAAAAAAGTAAGGGGCGGGAAACATCTAGACTTTTTAAAAAGTGCGAATCTTTTCGAGTCGAATGAATCGAAGCAATTATAAAAAATGAAAAAAAGGCCATTTCAATTCCCTGAACCTCAGAGAGAAAAACTAAAACTTTAAAAGTTAACCCTGTAGTTACAATTAATAATATGATAAATAAGGGCGTTCCTATTTCTCGGATGGATCGAAAAAATTGTTTTATTCTAAAATTTAAAAAAACAAAGATTGTATTCATTCAAAGGATTTTAAAATTCTTATCCAAGGTATCCGCCAACTCTGGAATAAACCATTTTTGGATTCCCTTTTTTCAATTCCCCTAAAAACATAAACGTAGCCTCTCGAAAATAGGTGTACTTATTTTGAATTAAAAATTCAATTGTTTCCTTACATTCTTCCGGAAGAATGATTCTCTCCATTCCAAACGTTTCTCTTTTTTTAATAAATTCATAACCTGCAATTGTATTGTTACAAATAATGACTCCATCTCCAAGTGTTGGAATAAAGAATCCAGAAATTTCATCCTCATCCGCTTTTTTATACACAAAAGAATGTTTCAAATGCAAGGCTAAAACTTTACTTCGATCCTCTCCCATCGCTTTTCTATCGAGATCGAAAATTTCGTTTTGATACTTTTTATCAAATGGAATTATTGATTCATTTTTTTCTTCTGGAAAATTCATTTCTCCTTTCTTGAAAAAAAGATATTTTCCACTTTCTTGAAAACCTAACCTTTGATAAACTGGTTTCCCCAATGGAGTTGCCAACAAATAAATAGATTCACAATCTTTGGCATTTGCCATTTCAATTAATCGTTCTGTAAGTTTTTTTCCTAAGCCTTGATTTCGAAATTCTTTGCAGACTATGATATTCCCAAGCCAACCGATTTTTCCATTGATGATTAATTCTCCGACTCCGATCACTTTATTTTCAGCCACTAATTTAATTGGGAAAAAATATTCTTGGTTCAAATGCATCTCATATAAAGGAGTCACATCATACCATCCGTCCGGAGTAAGTGCTGAGATATATTTTAAATCATTCGATTTTAATTCCTCAATGGAAAACGATGCTTTCATATTCAATTAATCTATTCGGTTCCAAATGTCTAAATAAATTTTCCATTCGCCTTTAATTTTCTTCCAAACGATCACATATTTCCCACTAAACTCAAATTTCTCTCCTTTTGCATTTTGACTAGTGCCTTCGTAGTAACCATAATCGTAGGCAGTTTTTTTGACGATTTTTAATTCCGATGGAGTGACTTTGTGGCGAATAGTTTTGTTTCCATTTCGAGGTGTCCAAAATTCTAAAAGTTTTTCTTTCCCTTCAATTATTTTAGTCCGACTTGGAAATATTTTCCCATCAAGCGTATAGGAATCAACTAATGATTCAATATCTCCAGCAACATAAAATGCTGAAAATTGCTCGATGTTTTTTAGAATCTTATTGATATCTTTCTTTTTTCCAATATAATTTTGAGCTTGAATATTGGAAAAAAGAAAAAGGCAAGGAAGAATAAAAATTAGTTTTAATCGATACATATTTTGTTGTTTTTAAATTATTAAATCTTGACTTTTCAACCATTTAAAAATGATTTTATCAATAGGTGAGACCGCTTCAATATCTTTAAAGTTAAGCCAAATCATTTTTTCGATCTCAGCGGCGGGTTTTAAGTTACCTTTAAACTGGCTTGTGTAACATTGCATTTTAACCATAACTCCTTCTGCATGACCATGAGCTTGTCCTTCAAAATTTCCTAAAAACTTTATTGACTCTTCGATTAAATCAACACTAAGTTCTTCTTTGATTTCAC
>CAJQQY010000006.1 GCA_905480595.1 uncultured Saprospiraceae bacterium
TCTTTTGTAATTTTTTTTGTAAAAAAAGAATTCCTGAATAGTTCAGGAAATACAGTCCATAACTGGAAGTGTGAAATCTCGAATTTCCCACCTTCCCGTTCCGCCCTGCGCGCTGATATTTCTAATCCATTCAGGATGTCAAATAAATCAATATGAACGGTTTAATAGGTAAAAAACTCGGAATGACCAGCATATTTAATGAAGCTGGAAAAAACATTGCTTGTACTGTCATTGAAGCTGGACCTTGTGTAATTACACAAGTGAAAACTGAAGAATCTGATGGTTATTCAGCATTGCAACTTGGTTTCGCTGAAGCAAAAGAGAAGAACACTCCTAATCCAATGATGGGACACTTCAAAAATGCTGAAACAACTCCAAAACGAAAGGTTGTCGAATTTCGAAATTTTGATTTGGACAGTTTAGTTCCTCCAACTGATGAAAACGGAGAAGCTCTTGAAATTACTGAAAAAAGTTTAGGTAGTGTATTAGGAATTACTGAAGTTTTCTCAGAAGGTGATATCGTAAATGTGGTTGGAACTTCAAAAGGTAAAGGTTTCCAAGGGGTTGTGAAACGTCACGGTTTCCGTGGGGTAAATGATGCAACTCACGGTCAGCATAACAGACAAAGAGCTCCTGGATCTATTGGTGCAGCTTCTTATCCTGCGAAAGTATTCAAAGGAATGAGAATGGCTGGACGAACTGGTGGAGATAGAATCAAAACTAGAAACTTAGAGATTCTTAAAATGTTCCCTGAGAAAAATTTAATCTTAGTTAAAGGAGCTGTTCCTGGACATAAAGGAGCATTTGTAGTTATTGAAAAATAACTTTTTCGATAAACTTTTATTGCGAAGTATCAAACTTGTAAAAAGATAAAAACATCACATCATGAAATTAGATGTAAAAAGTATAGATGGCAAAGATTGTGGTAGATCAGTAGATTTACCAGACGATATCTTCGGTATCGAGCCAAACGAACATGCAGTTTATCTTGCAGTTAAACAATATTTGGCTAATCAACGTCAAGGAACTCACTCTGCAAAAGAAAGAAATGCAGTTGCAGGTTCTACTAAAAAGATCAAACGACAGAAAGGAACTGGTACAGCACGTGCCGGTGATATTAAATCTCCTATTTTCAGAGGTGGAGGTCGAATTTTTGGACCTAGACCTAGGACTTACGGAATCAAATTAAATAAAAAAGTAGCTCGTTTAGCTCGTAAGTCAGCTTTGACTTCAAAAGCACAGGCTGGTTCTATCATCGTTATCGAAGATATGAAGTGGGATGCTCCAAAAACGAAAAACTTTACTGGAGTTTTAAACAGTTTAGATTTAGCAGGCAAAAAATCAGTTTTTGTAATTGCTGATGACAATCCAAATGTTTATTTATCTAGTAGAAATATTCAAAAAACTAAAGTGATGCGTGCACAAGATTTGAGCACATATGATGTGATGAATTCAGGTACTTTAGTTATTTCTGAAGGAGCTATTGAAAAGATTAAAGCAACTTTTGCAAATTAATTAGTTGATTGTTAAACTGTTTTCCAAAACAGGTTGCAAACAACGAATAACAATATTCGAAAATGGCAAAGAACATTATTATCAAACCAATTATTACAGAGAAAGCTGAGACTTTATCTGAGAATATGGGTCAGTACAGCTTTATTGTTGATAAAAGAGCAAATAAAGTTGAAATCAGAAAGGCTGTTGAGAAGCAATTCAACGTGTCAGTTGATTCAGTCAACACGATTAATATGCCTAAAAAATCTAAATCTAGAAATACACGTTCTGGGGTTGTTAAAGGAGCTGTTTCAGGCTACAAAAAAGCAATCATCACCCTTTCAGAAGGAGAGAACATTGATTTCTTTGGAGATATATAATTAGTTATTTGTTTATTCAAATAACCAACAATAAAAACTTTTTAGAAGATGCCAGTTAAAAAATATAATCCGATTACTCCAGGTCTTCGTCACCGTGTAGGTAATGATTACTCTATCTTAACGACAGATAAACCTGAGAAAAGTTTGACCACTTCTTTGAAAAAAACAGGTGGACGTAACAGTTCAGGAAAAATGACCATGCGAAACAGAGGTGGTGGACACAAACGTCGCTACCGTGTCATCGATTTCAAAAGAAATAAAGATGAGATGGCAGCAACGGTCAAAACTATCGAATACGATCCAAATCGAACTGCATTTATTGCATTGGTTGAGTATGGAGATGGAGAAAAAAGATACATCATTGCTCCAAACGGATTGCAAGTAGGTGCTGAAATCAAATCTGGGAAAGGTGCTACTCCTGATGTTGGAAACACACTTTTATTAAGTGAAATTCCTTTAGGTTCAACTATTCACGCAATCGAAATGCAACCAGGGAAAGGTGCAGCGATCGCAAGAAGTGCTGGAACTTACGCTACTCTTTCAAGTAGAGAAGGAAAATATGCGATCATTAAATTGCCATCAGGTGAGGTTCGAAGAATCTTATTGACTTGTAGAGCAACGATGGGAGTTACTTCAAATCCTGATCACGGTCTTCAAGTTTTAGGAAAAGCGGGACGAAAGAGATGGTTAGGAAGAAGACCACGAGTTAGAGGGGTTGCGATGAATCCAGTCGATCACCCAATGGGTGGTGGTGAAGGTAAATCTTCAGGTGGACATCCACGATCTAGAACTGGTGTAATGGCTAAAGGTCAAAAAACTAGAAATAGAAAGAAACACTCTGAGAAATTAATAATCTCTAAGAGAAAAAGTAAATAATAATTAAATATTGTTAATTGATAAAATACTGAGTATCATTATTTTACAATTAAAATTAACCATAATCAAAATGGCTAGATCACTTAGAAAAGGACCATACGTTTTTCACAAACTTTTGGTCAAATTAGCGAAAGCAAAGGAAACCAAAAAGAAGACTGTTATCAAAACATGGTCACGTTCTTCTATGATTATCCCTACTATGGTAGGTGAAACCATCGCTGTACATAATGGGAAAACTTTTGTTCCTGTTTTTGTAACAGAAAATATGGTAGGTCATAAATTAGGTGAGTTTTCTCCAACGCGTAACTTCCGTGGTCACGCTGGGAATAAGAAGAAATAAGCATTTTTAATTCTGAATGTGAATATTGGATTTTGAAATAATCAAAATTCAAAGTTCAAAATTCAAAATCATTATAATAATGGAAGCAGTAGCTAAACTTAAAAATTGTCCAATGTCTCCTCGCAAAATGCGATTAGTAGTGGATAACATTCGTGGTAAAAATGTGGAAGAAGCTTTAAATATTTTAAAGTTCACCAGAAAAGAAGCTGCAACTTGGTTGGAAAAAGTAGTCGTATCGGCTATCTCTAACTGGGAGAACAAACACGATGGTACTGCGGATGCAGATGACCATAATTTGTTTATCAAAACAGCATTTGTTGACGGTGGAACTATGTTAAAGCGTTTTCGACCAGCACCTCATGGACGAGCTCACAGAATTCGTAAAAGAACAAACCACGTTACAATTATTGTTGAAAACCGTATTCCTACAGCTAAAGATCAAGAAGCTGCAGACACAACGGCTAACGACGAAGAAGAATAAAATTTTTAAACGATGAATGACGAATGTTTTCATTCTCCTTCATCACTAATTTCTAAATATGGGTCAAAAGACAAATCCAATAGGTAATCGTTTAGGAATCATCAAAGGATGGGAATCAAGCTGGTATGGGGGGAAGAACTTTGGTGACAAAGTAGTTGAAGATGAAAAAATCAGAAACTACCTTAACGCACGTATCAGAAAAGGCGGGATCGCTAAAATCGTTATAGAGAGATCTCTAAAACGAATTAGTGTAACAATTCACACATCACGTCCTGGTATCGTAATCGGAAAAGGTGGTCAAGAAGTTGACCGAGTAAGAGAAGAGTTGAAGAAATTAACATCTAAGGATGTTCAAATCAACATTATCGAAATTCGTCGACCTGAAACCAATGCTGCTGTAGTTGCTGAGAGTATTGCTAAACAATTAGAAGCTCGGATCAATTATAGAAGAGCATCTAAAATGTCTATCCAAGCAGCAATGCGAGGTGGTGCGCAAGGTATCAAAATTAGAGTTTCGGGAAGATTGAATGGAGCGGAGATGGCACGATCTGAAGAATTTAAGCAAGGAAGAACTCCTTTGCATACCTTCCGAGCTGATATCGATTACTCTTTGAAAGAAGCTTTGACTGTATATGGTAAGATTGGTGTAAAAGTATGGATTTGTAAAGGAGAGATCCTTGGAAAACCAGACTTATCTCCAAATGCTGGTGCAGCCAATGAGAAAGGAGGAAGAGGTGGCCGAGGTGGTGGCCGAGGTGGTGATCGAAGAGGTGGCCGAGGTGGTGACCGAAGAGGTGGAGGCAGAGGAAGAGGGAACGATAATAGATAAAAATATACTTTAGAAAACCAGATTACAAGGTTTGGTTTTCTAAAGGTTTCATAAAAAAGATATTTTTTCAAAAATATCTAAATTTCATTTTCCTTTTAATAGGATTAAAGAAAAAATCTTGTACCTTTGCACAGCTTTTCAGGAAGCGGTATCAAATTGACAGATTTTTTAGACCATTTAGCCACGTTTTGTGGTGGTTTTAGCAAAAAAATGTATTCACAATGTTACAACCGAAAAGAACAAAATATCGAAAGCAACAGAAGGGTAGAAATAAGGGACTAGCTTATAGAGGTAGTACTATTTCTTTCGGAACTTTTGGTTTGAAGTCACTTGATGCTGGTCGTCTTACCAGTCGTCAAATAGAATCTGCTCGTATCGCTATGACTCGTCATATGAAAAGAGAAGGGAATGTATGGATCCGTGTTTTTCCAGATAAACCAATCACATCTAAGCCTGCTGAGGTACGGATGGGTAAGGGGAAAGGAGCGTTAGACCATTATGTGGCTCAAGTTCAACCTGGACGAATCATGTTCGAATTAGATGGAGTAACTGAAGAAACAGCTAATGAGGCATTAAGATTAGCAGCTCAAAAGTTACCTGTAATGACTAAAATAGTCAAGCGTAGAGATTACGTTGGATAAATTTTAATAAAAAAAATTGCTCGATAATGGCAACCAAGAAATATTTAGACCTGCAAGAAAGTAATGACAACGACTTGAAAGAGATGTTGACAGAGACTGAAAATGCGTATCAAAAATTAACTTTTGATCATGCGATCAGAGGATTAGATAATCCTTTAGAGTTAAGAGAATTGCGAAGAGATGTAGCTCGGTTGAAAACTGAGATTAGAAGAAGAGAAGTGGTAGCAATGACTCCCGAACAATTAGCTAAAAGATCAAAAATTCGTGCAAGAAGAAAATAATATCATGACTGAAATTGCAAAAAAACCATCCAAAAAGACACGAATCGGTGTTGTGTCTAGTAATAAAATGGAAAAAACCATTACAGTTCAAGTTGAGCGTCGATTACGTCACCCTATCTACGGGAAGTATGTCAAGAAAACTAAGAAGTTTATGGCGCATGACGAGACTAACGATTGCAACATCGGTGATACTGTAAAAATTATGGAATCTCGTCCGTTGAGTGCAAAAAAGAGATGGAGATTGGTTGAGGTTATTGAAAGAGCTAAGTAATATATTTCGTTCCAAAAAGCTGGAACTAATCACTTGAGATATGGAATGTGGAAATTGTTATAAACCGCTATTCCATTTTCCAATTTTTAGCAAAAAAATTAGAATAGTATCGAAGTGAAATTCGATAGAACTTAAATAATAGTAAAATGATTCAACAAGAGTCTAGATTAAAAGTGGCTGACAATAGTGGTGCAAAAGAAGTTTTGTGTATCCGAGTATTAGGAGGATCTGGCCGCCGCTATGCATCTATTGGAGACAAAATCGTTGTTACGGTTAAAGATGCTTCTCCAGGTGGTGTAAAAAAGGGTACTGTTTCAACAGCAGTTGTAGTGCGTACCAAAAAAGAAATTCGTCGTAAAGATGGTTCTTACATTCGATTTGATGACAATGCAGTTGTTTTATTGAATCCAAGTGATGAACCAAGAGGTACACGTATTTTTGGCCCTGTTGCACGTGAATTACGTGACAAGGATTATATGAGAATAATTTCATTGGCTCCTGAGGTTTTATAAGATTTAAAAATTAGTTGCAATCATGGCAAAATCAAATCAAAAGCGTTTCGCTCCAAAAATTCATATCAAGAAAGGTGATAAAGTAATGGTTATCTCTGGAGCAAGCAAAAGTAATACAGCACGAGAAGTAATGGAAGTTTTTCCAAAAAAATACCGTGCAATTGTGGATGGTGTAAATATCGCTAAAAAGCATAATAAACCTACACAAGATAATCCTGGAGGAATTCAGGAAAAACCAATGCCTATTCATATTTCTAACTTGATGTTAGTTGATCCAAAAACTGGAGATGCAACTCGAATTGGAAGAAAAGAGGTAGATGGTAAATTGGTAAGATATTCTAAAAAATCTGGCGAAATAATTAAGTAATGAGCTACAGTCCAAGACTTAAAGACAAATATCGGAACGAAATCGTATCTGCTTTAATGGAAAAATTCCAATACAGTACGGTTATGCAAGTACCTAAGATTGTAAAGGTATGCTTGAATCAAGGTGTCGGAATGGCATCACAAGATAAGAAATTGGTTGACAATGCATTGGCAGAAATGACAATGATTGCTGGTCAGAAAGCAGTTCCAACAAAAGCAAGAAAATCAGTTTCGAACTTTAAATTAAGAGACGGAATGGTGATTGGTTCAAGAGTTACTCTTCGAAACGATCAAATGTTTGAATTCTTAGATCGATTGATTACTGTAGCTTTACCACGTGTACGTGATTTCCGAGGAATTAATGATAAGAGTTTTGACGGAAGAGGAAATTACACAATGGGTGTTACTGAACAAATCATTTTCCCAGAGATTGATTTGGATAAAGTAAGTAAGATCACAGGGATGGACATCACAATCGTAACAACTGCTAATACTGATGCTGAAGCATTAGAATTGTTAAAGTTGATCGGGATGCCTTTCAAAAATCAAAGAAATTAATCAATAGATGATTAAAAGAGGCATCAAGCATTTCACTTGGGTCTTTTTTTTGACTCTAAAAATCTCAATAATAATGGCTAGAAAATCATTAATTGCAAGAGAAAGAAAAAGAGAGCGTCTTGTAGCTAAGTATGCAGATTTGCGAGCACAGTTGAAGAAAGAAGGAAAGTGGGAAGAGCTTGACAAATTGCCACGTAATGGTGCAAAAGTAAGATTGCACAACCGGTGTAAATTAACTGGTCGTCCGAAAGGATACATGCGTATGTTTGGAATTAATCGTGTAACATTTAGAAAGATGGCACTTGAGGGTAAAATCCCAGGTATCACTAAAGCTAGTTGGTAATAATTTTTTAAAATTTATATAATGGCTGTAACAGATCCAATAGCAGATTACTTAACCCGTGTTCGAAATGCTCAACAAGCAGGACACAGGGTGGTAGAGATCCCTTCTTCAAGAATGAAGAAGAGTATTACTGAAATCCTCTACGACCAAGGATACATCCTCAAATACAAATTTGATGATGCTGCAGGTAAGCAAGGAATTATTAGTATCGCACTTAAGTACGATCCTATTTCTAAGCAACCTGTAATTCGAAAGTTGGGAAGAATCAGTAAGTCAGGTTTGCGTCAATACGCAAAAGCAACTGAAATTCCTCGTATCATTAATGGCTTGGGAATCGCAATTGTTTCTACTTCTAAAGGAGTAATGACTAATAAAAAAGCGAAAGCAGAGAATGTAGGAGGTGAGTTAATCTGTTATGTTTACTAATTGAAAAAACATTTAAGTAATGTCTAGAATAGGAAAAGCACCAATTTCACTTCCTGCAAAGGTTGAAGTTTCTGTGAGTAACAGTAACGTGGTTAGCGTAAGCGGACCTCTAGGGAAATTGACGCAACAAATTGACCCGGACTTGAAAGTAGCAATTGAGGATGGTACCTTAACTTTGTCTCGTCCAACTGATCAAAAACGTCATAGATCCGTACATGGTTTATATCGTTCTTTAATCTCAAACATGGTAGAAGGTGTTTCTACTGGGTTTTCTAAAGAAATGGAATTGGTAGGGGTAGGATATCGTGCGGACAACCAAGGTCAATTATTGACAATGAGTTTAGGTTATTCACACCCAGTTATGTTTGCACTTCCTGATGAAGTGAAAGTAGAAACTATTTCTGAGAAAGGTAAACCACCAACCATTAAACTATCAAGCGCCGATAAGCAATTACTTGGACAAGTAGCTGCTAAAATTCGTGCCTTCAGAAAACCTGAACCTTATAAAGGAAAAGGGATTCGATTTAAAGGCGAAGAAATTAGAAGAAAAGCAGGTAAAACTGCAGCTAAGTAATTTTAATATTTTTTATAAGAAAATTCGATTCATGGCTGATCTATTTCAAGAAACCATGATTGCAAAATAAATTTTCAAAATGGCTTTAAGTAAAGAAAATAGTAGAAAAAGAATTCATCTAAGAATTCGTAAAAAAATTAACGGTACAGCTGAAAAACCAAGATTAGCAGTATATAGAAGTAACAAAGCTATCTATGCTCAATTGATTGACGATGTAAAAGGAAACACAATTGCAGCTGCTTCTTCAACAGAATGTGATGTAACTGGACCTAAAGTAGAGCAAGCTAAAGCTGTTGGGAAATTGATAGCAGAAAAAGCAACCTCTAATAATATTACTTCAGTAGTGTTTGATAGAGGTGGTTACTTGTACCATGGACGTGTAAAAGCCTTAGCTGAAGGAGCTCGTGAAGCTGGACTTGCATTTTAATTTTTTTAGAAAAATAAAAAACAGGTGGTCGATTTTATATAAAATCAAAACCTAAAATCATTTATATAATGGCAAAGAATAACGATAAAAGAATCAAGCCTGCTGACTCAGAATTAAAAGAAAAGTTAGTAAACCTTAACCGGGTAGCAAAAGTTACCAAAGGTGGACGTACTTTCAGCTTTGCAGCTATTGTAGTTGTAGGAGATGGTAAAGGTACTGTAGGACACGGGTTAGGAAAAGCACGTGATGTATCTGAGTCTATTGCAAAGGCAGTTGATGATGCCAAGAAAAACTTGATTAAAGTGCCAATTTACAAAGGAACCATTCCTCACGAACAAAAAGGAAAATATGGTGCTGGTAAGGTTTTAATCAAACCAGCTTCTGATGGTACAGGGGTAATTGCAGGTGGAGCAATGCGTGCAGTTTTAGAGATTGCAGGTGTTCATAATGTATTGGCTAAGTCTCAAGGATCTTCAAATCCTCATAACGTTGTAAAAGCAACTATCGATGCATTGGCTAAGTTAAGAAGTCCAATGACTGTTGCAAAGACACGTAATATTAGCATGGAAAAATTATTCAATGGATAATTAGTTGAAATTAATTTTCAACTAAACTAATCAACCAATAAAAATGGCAAAGATTAAAGTTACTCAAGTAAAAAGTGTCATCGATCGTAGCAAGCGTCAAAAGGCGACAATGGAAGCATTAGGACTTCGAAAAATGAATCGGTCAGTTGTACATGAAGCTACCCCTCAAATTTTAGGGATGGTTGCCAAAGTAAACCATTTGGTAAAAGTGGAACAAATGTAATTTATTAACGTAATTATATTCTTGTAAAAAAGTTTGGATTCATTCTTGAATTCAATTTAAAAATAAAAATCATGGAATTACACAACCTCAAACCCGCTGCAGGTTCAGTTAAAAAAGGAAAGAGAATAGCTCGTGGACAAGGTTCAGGTCATGGTGGTACAAGTACACGTGGTCACAAAGGTGCAAAGTCTCGTTCAGGTTATAAAAGTAAACGTAACTTTGAGGGTGGGCAAATGCCATTGCAAATGCGTCTTCCAAAGAGAGGATTTAAAAATCCTAATCGGGTAGATTTCGTACCATTAAACTTAAGCCGATTACAAGCTATTTCTGAAAAACACAACTTGACAACAATCAATATGGAAACATTAGTTGCAAGTGGTATTGTCCGAAAAACTGACAAAGTTAAAATTTTAGGCAGGGGGGAATTGAAAGCTAGTCTTTCTATTAATGTACATGCCATTTCTGATACTGCAAAAACTGCAATTGAAGGAGCTGGTGGAAGTGTTAATCTTGTTTAAAAAAATTTAATGAAAAAATTAATTACTACTCTACAAAACATTTGGAAAATTAAAGATTTAAGGGAACGTATTTTGTTCACCTTACTAATTTTAGCTGTTTACCGGTTCGGTTGCTTCGTGGTTTTACCAGGAGTTGATGCAGGAAAATTAGCTGCGGCTACCCAATCAGGTGGTGGCGGTCTTTTAGATTTAATTAATGCTTTTTCAGGTGGTGCCTTTTTAGGTGCGGCTGTTTTTGCATTAGGGATCATGCCTTATATTACAGCATCGATCATTATTCAATTATTAGGATTTGCTGTTCCTTATTTCCAAAGATTACAACAAAGAGAAGGTGAGTCAGGAAGAAAAAAGTTGACTCAAATTACTCGATGGTTAACTGTTGCTATTTGTTTAGTACAAGGTAGTGGTTATTTATCATACTTAGATGCTCAAGGTGCTATAGCAAGTGCCATGGAGAATCAAAAAACTTTATTTTATTTCGCTAACTTAATTATCTTGACTACAGGTACTGTATTCGCAATGTGGTTAGGTGAAAAAATTACAGATAAAGGAATTGGAAATGGTATCTCATTATTGATTACCATTGGAATTATCGCAACACTTCCTGGTGCTTTAGCATTCGAAATCACAAGTCAATTCAATAATAACAGAATTGTAATGTTGATTTTAGAATTTGCAGCATTATTTGGAGTAGTTGTAGCAACAGTTTTAATTGTACAAGGAGTCAGAAGAATCCCTATTCAGTTTGCAAAACGTATGGTTGGAAGAAGTTCTAACGCAATGCCTGCTACTGGAAACAGAGACTACATTCCATTGAAAGTGAATGCAGCAGGGGTAATGCCTATCATTTTTGCTCAAGCATTAATGTTTTTACCTGCAGCTCTTGGTAACTATGCTTCACCAGAAGGTGGGTCTAGTTTCTTAAGTAGCCTATCTGACTTCACTTCATGGTCATACAATATTATCTACTTCGTTTTAGTAGTAATTTTCACATATGTTTATACTGCATTGTTGGTGAATCCAACTCAATATGCAGAGTACTTAAAAAGACAAAATGCATTTATCCCAGGTATTAAGCCAGGTAAAAATACAGCTGACTTCATTGATTCAGTAACTTCAAGAATTACTTTGCCAGGATCTATTTTCTTAGGTTTAATTTCAATTCTTCCAGCAGTTGCTGCAAATGTTCTGGGAATTAATATTGGATTTGCAATGTTCTTTGGTGGAACATCATTATTGATCTTGGTTGCAGTTGTTTTAGATACTTTACAACAAATTGATAGTCACTTATTAATGCGTAAGTATGATGGATTAGTGAAATCAGGAAGAGGTCAAGGAAGAAGTAGAATTCAAGGGATTGGAGCAAGTATGTAATTTTTTGAAAGTAAGATTTCAAACTTATTCTCCTTTTTGATTGATTTTAGAAAACGGTAAATACGAATCTTACAATTTGAAAAAGAAACCTATATATAAAACTGACGAAGAGGTAGAGTTAATTAGAGAGAGTTGTCTGTTAGTTTGTAAAGCTTTAGCTCATGTTGCCAGCGTCATTCGACCTGGAGTAAAAGGAGCTAAAATAGATCGAGAAGCAGAAGAGCTTATTCGTGACCATGGTGCAGTTCCAGGATTTAAAGGTCTCTATGGTTTTCCAGCAACACTTTGTATTTCTATAAATGAAGGAGTTGTACATGGAGTTCCTTCGGCTGATTATGAATTCAAAGATGGAGATATTGTTTCCGTTGATTGTGGGACTTATATGAATGAATTTTATGGTGACGCAGCTTATACATTTGCACTTGGGAATGTAAAAGAAGAAACCATGGAATTACTTCGAGTAACTAAAACAGCTTTATACAAGGGGATTGAGCAAGCAGTTGTTGGAAAAAGAATAGGAGATATTGGTTACGCAATCCAAAATTATTGTGAAAAGCCTTATAAATATGGAGTTGTTAGAGAATTAGTTGGGCACGGATTAGGAAAACAATTGCATGAAGAGCCTCAAGTTCCGAATTTTGGAAAAAGAGGTAGAGGAGTGGTTTTAAGGAATGGATTAGTAATCGCAATTGAGCCCATGATTAATTTGGGAAAAAAAGAAGTTCGGCAATCATCTGATGGGCATACTATAATTACTAAAGATGGAACTCCTTCAGCACATTACGAACACACAATAGTAGTTAGAAAGGAAAAAGCAGATATTTTATCGAATCATAGCGAAGTAGAAGAGAATATTAAAAATAACCCAGAAATTAGGGAAATCTCGATAAAAAGTTAGATATTTGCACTCCGAAAATTTGAGCATGGCAAAACAGGATTTAATAAAACAAGATGGTATCATTGAAGAAGCATTGTCAAACGCAATGTTTCGAGTACGTTTGGAGAATGACCATCAAATTGTAGCAACTATTTCAGGTAAAATGAGAATGAATTACATTCGAATTTTGCCAGGAGATAAAGTTGCGGTAGAAATGTCTCCATACGATTTATCAAGAGGTAGAATAACTTACCGATACAAATAATAACATTGTTATTTTATTCAAATAGCAACTAAAAGAAATATCATGAAAGTAAGAGCTTCCGTAAAAAAACGATCTGCAGATTGCAAAATCGTTCGAAGAAAAGGAAAATTATACGTAATCAACAAAAAGAATCCTCGGTTCAAGCAACGTCAAGGATAAATTTAAGTAAATAATTTTGCCCCATTTGGGGACGAATACATAATCAAAATAATATGGCTCGTATTGCAGGTAATGATTTACCACGTAACAAAAGAGGAATTATCGGTTTAACCTATGTTTATGGGATCGGATCAACTTTAGCAAGAGAAATTTTGGATAAAGTAGGTGTTGATGAGCATACTAAGATTGGTGATTGGACGGATGATAATATCCGTGAAATTTCTAAACTTATCCAAGACGAATATCAAGTAGAAGGTCAATTAAGATCTGAAGTTCAAACTAACATCAAACGATTGATGGATATTGGATGCTACAGAGGATTACGTCACAGAAAAGGTTTACCATTGAGAGGACAACGTACTCAAACTAATGCACGTACTCGAAAAGGTAAGAAGAAAACTGTTGCAGGTAAGAAAAAAGTTACTAAATAATATATTGATCATGGTTGCCAGTTGTTTGTTTTATAAAAATATACAACTTCTCAACTAACAACGACATTTCAAAATGGCTAAAGGAAAAGTAGTTAAAAAAAGAAAAGTTAGAGTTGAAGCTGAAGGCCAAGTGCACATTCAGGCTACGTTCAACAACATCATTATTTCTTTGACAAATAAGGCTGGACAAGTTATTTCTTGGGGATCTGCTGGTAAAGCTGGCTTTAGAGGTTCTAAGAAAAATACACCTTATGCTGCGCAAGTAGCTGCAACAGATGCTGCAAAAGTAGCATATGATGCAGGAATGCGTCATGCAATTGTTTATGTAAAAGGTCCTGGTTCTGGAAGAGAATCAGCAATACGTGCAGTTGACAATGTTGGAATCAAAATATCTAAAATTAAAGATATGACTCCAATTCCTCACAACGGCTGTCGTCCACCTAAACGTAGAAGAGTTTAATCCCTTTTGGGACTAATTTATTCCAATAGGAAATTAAATATCCATAGAAAATCATAATTAGAAATGGCAAGATATACTGGACCCACTTCAAAAAAAGCTAGAGCATTAGGAGAACCAATTTTTGGTTTTGACAAAGCTTTTGAAAAAAAGAAATATGCTCCGGGACAGCACGGTAACTCTCGAAAGAGAAAACAAAAATCGGACTATGCTAACCAATTAATGGAAAAGCAAAAAGCTAAATACACTTATGGTGTATTGGAGCGTCAATTCCGAAACTTGTTTGAGAAATCAACTCGAAAGAGTGGAGTTACAGGTGAAATTTTACTTCAATTCTTAGAAGCTAGATTAGATAATGTTGTTTACAGAATGGGAATTGCACCTACTCGAAGAGCAGCTCGTCAATTAGTTTCTCACAAGCACATCGTAATTAACGGTATCGTTAATAATATTCCTTCTACTCAATTACACCCTGGTGATGTAATTTCTGTTAGAGGAAAATCTCAAGGATTGCTTGTTGTTGAAGAAAGCATTAATGCTAACAAAAATGAATCTAAGAAATTTGGTTGGATTGAGTTTACTCCTTCTAAAATGACTGGTAAATTCTTAGAATACCCAGAAAGAGAAAATATTCCAGAGAACATCAACGAACAGTTGATTGTCGAATTATACTCTAAATAAAAATAAACTTCAGCAACAATTGATACTTCATCAGTTGTTGCTGATTGTTTTCATACTACAGAATTGCTGCACAGTATTTTCAAAAAAAATTAAAGCCCAAATTACTCAAGTAAGATATTCTTATCCTTACTTTTTTCGAGTTTTAATTATTCATTTTTCTTCAAATAATACCTCCAATAAATATGAGCATTTTAAATTTCCAGAAGCCTGACAAGATTTTAATGCAAAAAGCTACCGACTTCGAAGGTACTTTCGAATTTAAGCCACTTGAGCCAGGATTCGGTCAAACAGTAGGGAACTCATTAAGAAGAGTTTTACTTTCCTCTTTGGAAGGTTTCGCTATTTCTGCAGTACGTATTGCTGGTGTGGAGCATGAATTTGCTACCATCCGAGGAGTAGTGGAAGATGTAGTTGATATTATTTTGAATTTGAAACAAATCCGAATCAAGCAATTAATTGCTGATGAAGATATTTCTTCTGAAAAAATATACTTAACAATTAGTGGTAAAGAAGAGTTTAGAGCTGGCGATATCGAAGAGCACACTAATGTTTTTAAAATAATGAACCCTGATTTGCTAGTTTGCAACATGGAGCCATTTGTAAATCTTGAGATAGAATTAACGATCACTAAAGGTCGTGGATATGTTCCTGCAGATGAGAATTTGCCGAAAGATGCTGCAATTGGAGTTATTCCAATCGATGCAATCTACACACCTATCAAGAATGTTGCATACAAAGTATCTAACACTCGGGTAGGTCAAAGAACGGATTATGAGAAGTTGACTATCGATGTGAAAACTGATGGTACAATTCATCCTGAAGAAGCAATCAAAGATGCTTCTCGGATTTTGATCCAACACTTAATGTTGATTACTGACGAAAATATCACTTTCGAAGATGGTGGTAGTCGTGAAGATAACATCGTTGATGAGCACATCTTACATATGCGTAAGTTGTTGAAAACATCTTTAGAAGATTTGGATCTTTCAGTTCGTGCATACAACTGTTTGAAAGCTGCTAAGATTAATTCTTTAGCTGAAATGGTTAAGTATGATACTCACGAGTTGTTAAAATTTAGAAACTTTGGTAAAAAATCTTTGGTTGAGATCGAAGAATTACTCCAAGACAAAGGATTAACTTTTGGAATGGATTTATCAAAATATAAATTAGACGAAGAGTAAAAAATAATTAGAGATTGGTAATTCGTTGCCAATCTCTAATTTAATATAAATGCAGTAACCGATGCATCCAAAAGATTCCGGTGCTGCGATGTTCTTTATTTTTTAATTAAAAATCAAACCAGTCAAAAATGAGACACGGTAAAAAGTTTAACCACTTAGGTCGAAAAAAAGGCCACAGAACAGCATTGTTGAAAAACATGTCTAATTCATTAATTGAGCACAAAAGAATTAATACAACTTTGGCAAAAGCTAAAGCATTAAGACTTCACTTAGAGCCAATTATTACAAAATGTAAAACAAATACTACTCACTCTAGACGGGTTGTTTTTAGTTATTTACAAAGTAAAGATTCAGTTAAAGAATTATTTGAAAATGTAGCACCAAAAATTGCTGATCGACCAGGAGGATATTTAAGAATTATCAAAACTGGATTTCGAAAAGGTGATTCTGCTGAAATGGCAATGATCGAATTTGTAGATTACAACACAGTTTACACTAACGATAAACCAACTGCTGGTAAAAAGAAAAGAAGAAGAAGAAAAGGTGGCTCTAAATCTGCTGCAACCGCTACAGCTGCTGTTGCTCCAGAAGTTGTGAAAGGTGATGATCCAGAAATGGACATCTTGATGAGTGATACAGTTGAAGAGTCTGGAACAGTTGTAAATGAAGATACTCATACTAAAGATTCTGATTCATCTGAAGAAGAATAATTATTATGATTTCAATATAGTTTTGTAAAAAAAGGCTGTTCTACTTTCATAGTGAACAGCCTTTTTTTTAGCAAAAAATAAACTTTTAGGGTTTAGCTACCTTATATATATGGTTTTAGAAATTATTCAGTTTTTATTTTCAATAGAATTGAACTCAATATTTAAAAGAACTATTTTTTAATTATATTCTACTAATTATAATTGACTTTAAACATGAAACAAGTACCTGCAGTTTTATTACTAGAAGATGGAACAGTTTTTCACGGAAAATCAGCTGGAGCAATCGGTACCACTACTGGTGAGATTTGCTTTAATACAGGGATGACTGGTTATCAAGAAGTTTTTACAGATCCTTCTTATTCGGGACAATTATTAGTTACTACCAATGCACATATTGGAAATTATGGAACAAAAAATGCCGATTCTGAATCAGACTCGATTAAGATTTCAGGATTGATTTGTAAAAATTTCACCTGGCAGTATTCTCGAAAAATGGCTGATGAATCTATTCAAGAATATTTTGAAAGAGAAAATTTAGTTGGAATTTCTGACGTAGATACTCGAGCAATTGTTCGACACATTCGAACTAAAGGAGCAATGAATGGCATTATTTCTTCTGAAATTTTAGACTTAGAGGAATTAAAGACTTTACTAAGTAAAGCACCAAGTATGGCTGGACTAGAATTAGCTAGTAAGGTGAGTACCGAGAAACCATATTTTTATGGAGATCCTACGGCTAAATTTAAGGTAGCTGTTATAGATTTTGGCACTAAGATGAATATCCTTAGAAACTTTACAAAACGAAATTGTTACCTACAAGTTTTCCCAGCAAAAACTCCAGCAGCAGATGTTATTGCTTGGAATCCTGATGGCTATTTTCTTTCTAATGGGCCTGGTGATCCAGAACCAATGGAATACGCAGTAGAATCAGCGAAGGAATTTTTAAAAGAAGACAAACCACTTTTTGGGATTTGTCTTGGACATCAGATTTTAGCTTTAGCAAACGATATTCCTACTTACAAAATGCACCACGGTCATCGAGGAATCAATCACCCTGTGAAAAATTTAGTATCTGGGAAATGTGAAATTACTAGCCAAAATCATGGTTTTGGTGTCAGTCCAGATGCGATCAGAGCAAGTGATAAAGTGGAAATAACTCATGTTAATTTGAATGACGAGACTATCGAAGGTATTAAAGTGAAAAACAAAAAAGCGTTTTCAGTTCAATATCACCCAGAAGCTGCTCCAGGACCGCACGATGCGAGATACCTTTTTGATCAGTTTTTAGAAATGTTGGAGGAGGATGCAAAAGTTGCAGTTTAGCAAAATTAAATCAACTTAGGTTTAGAATAATAATGAAAGCGAGTCTTAATTTTAAGACTCGCTTTTGTTATTGTAAAAAGATGAATTTGTTCTTTTTAAAATCTTCAATTCCCCCTAAATTTTTCGTTTCTTTGCACCTTCAAAACTACCTATTTTGAGTATACACCAATCTTAATCAAGAAAGAGAAACCTATTTTTTTCAAATCAATTCTGTTCTAAAACAGAATTAAAAAAACATTTTAAACATGAGTGCAATTATCGACATTCACGCAAGAGAAATATTAGACTCTCGAGGAAATCCAACCCTAGAAGTTGAAGTAGTTACTGAGACAGGTCATACAGGCCTTGCCGCAGTTCCTTCTGGTGCATCTACAGGAAAATATGAGGCAGTTGAATTAAGGGATGGAGACAAATCAAGATATCTTGGAAAAGGTGTTTTAAAAGCATGTGCTAATGTAGAAGAAGAAATTAGAGATAACTTGATTGGTTCAAGTGTTTTTGAGCAAAGAGAAATTGACCAAATTATGTTGGGGCTAGATGGTACTGCTAATAAATCTAAATTAGGGGCTAATGCTATTTTAGGAGTTTCATTAGCTGTAGCAAAAGCTGCTGCTGCTGAACTAGAACAACCACTTTACCGATATTTAGGAGGAGTAAATGCACATGTTTTACCTGTGCCTATGATGAATATTTTGAATGGAGGATCACATGCTGATAATAGTATCGATTTTCAAGAGTTCATGATTATGCCTGTCGGTGCGGAGATTTTTTCCGAAGGATTAAGGATGGGAGTAGAGGTTTTTCATACTTTGAAAAGTGTTTTAAAATCAAAAGGATACTCAACTAACGTTGGTGACGAAGGTGGATTTGCTCCAAATATTAAATCAAACCACGAGGCAATTGAAATCGTTTTGCAATCCATAGAAAAAGCAGGTTACAAACCTGGCGAAGATATTCTAATCGCCTTGGATGCTGCAGCTTCTGAATTTTATAATGCAGAAGAAAAAGTTTATCACTTTGCTTCTTCAACTGGAGATAAATTGACAAGTTCTGAAATGGTTAACTATTGGAAAGAGTGGGTAGATAAATATCCAATTCTTTCAATCGAAGATGGATTAGATGAAGATGATTGGAGTGGTTGGAAAGCAATGACTGCTTCAATTGGAGATCGATGTCAAATAGTTGGTGATGATCTTTTTGTTACAAATACATCTCGATTACAAAGAGGAATTGAAGAAGCATCTGCCAGTTCAATTTTGATAAAAGTAAATCAAATCGGTTCTTTAACTGAAACTATCGAGGCTGTGAATTTGGCAAATCGTCATTCATTTACTTCTGTGATGAGTCACCGGTCAGGTGAAACTGAGGATACAACGATTGCTGATTTGGCAGTTGCTTTAAATACTGGACAAATTAAAACGGGTTCTGCTTCTCGATCTGATAGAATCGCAAAATATAATCAATTGTTGCGAATTCAAGAAGAATTAGGTGATGCAGCAATTTATCCTGGAAAAGCACTTCTAGGATAACGGTAATTATTAACGGTGAACGTTTAGCATCCTCAGAGTGGGGATAAAACTAGCGTTGTTAACCATTCATGGTTAACCGTTTACCGTTAAAAAAAATCCTTATATTTGTTCTTGAAAAAAATGCCTAGACTATGGCTGTGAGAAATAATCCATTTAAACCCATTACTCGAGCAATTCCTGCTCCGCTAAGAAACAAGTATTTCTTAGTGCTT
>CAJQQY010000007.1 GCA_905480595.1 uncultured Saprospiraceae bacterium
TCTCGATCAGGCAATCCCAATCCTCCTTGCCATGTATATAATGCATGCATTACTGGATTTTTCAAATCAGAATAAACAAATGTTCCAAAAGGTGATTCATAACCTAACTTGTTGGCGTAAGCAAAATACTTTGCCAATTCAGTATGATTTGAAATAGATTCAATTTTTTCGAATTCAGGTTCCAAGGGAGAACTCCCTTTTGAATTACGAGCATCCATATTCATGTATGAAGCATAAAGACCTCCTACTTTTTGTTCATCAGAACCATCATTGTTTTCTGATGAAGCGGCAAACTCAATAATTTTTTTGACATCTTCTTGAGCTTTGTCATTCAGTACAGCAAAAATTCCATAATTAGATTTATCACTTGGAATTTCAGTTTCTTTGATCCATTTTCCATTGACATACATTTGAAAATTGTCACCAGGCTTCACAGTTTTATCCATATTTTGTGGTGATAATCCTGAGGAATATTCTTTTGGAGCATCATTGGGAGCCTCTGTAGAATCTCCACAAGAAAATTGTAACGCTATCGCTAATACAATTACAGAGAACAAAAGTGAAGTGAATAATTTGAAGTTTTTCATTATTTCTTTTTAAATGATAAAATTTATTGATATAAAAATAATTAATTAATAGAAAGGGGTTACAGAAAAGACACTTAAGTTTTTAAGAAGTGGCTTAGATGAGAATACTTATAGAAATCTAACAGTTGAAAAAAGAAAACCTAAGTAGCTATTTAATAGCTTATGAACCAGAACTTAAAAATCATTGTTCATATTAAATCTATGTAAATTTGAAAGTGGTATTAAAAATTGGATTTAATATCTGCTATTTTTGTCGAAAAATAAATAGATAATATTATGAAGTTTCTTAATCAAGCCTTTTTCTTTTCATTGGTTTTCATCATCTCATGTAGTCCTAAAATAAATAAGACTCCATCTTCCTCTCAAGCAAAGAATATTATTTTATTAATTGGAGATGGAATGGGAATAGCTCAACTTTCATCAGTCTATTATTACTCTGATCAAACTTCCAATTTTTCAAGATTTAAACATATTGGATTGCATCAAAACCAACCTGTTGGAATGAAGATTACTGATTCAGCTGCAGGAGCAACTGCATTCTCAACTGGATACAAATCATATAATGCTGCCATTGGGGTGGACAAAGATACCATTCCCAGAGAAACCATTTTAGAGTGGGCTGCTAAAAACTCTAAGCGTACTGGAGTGATTGCCACATCATCTATTACTCACGCGACACCTGCTTCATTTTATGCACATGTTGCTAATCGAAACTCACATGAAGATATAGCTCAAGATTTCGTTGACACCCCAGTAGACTTTGCTGCAGGAGGAGGTTTAACATATTTTGCAAAGAGAACAGACGGACAAAACTTAGTGGAAGTTTTAGAGTCAAAAGGTGTAGTTGTCGAAACCAAAAAACTAAACAACGAACATTTACCTAACAATAAATACACGTATTTACTTGGTTCAGATAGTTTGCATAGTAAAGTTGGAGGAAGAGATGATTTTTTACCAAAATCTACAGAGCTTGCTATTAATTTTTTATCAAAAAATAAAGACGGATTCTTTTTAATGGTGGAAGGTTCTCAAATAGACTGGGGAGGGCATTCGAATAAAGCAGACTTCCTAATTGAAGAAGTAAAAGACTTTGACCTAGCAGTTGGCAAGGCATTAGACTTTGCCAAAAAAGATGGAAATACTTTAGTCGTCGTTACCGCAGATCATGAGACGGGAGGTTTTGCACTCTCCGCGACGGAAGTTTTTGGGCAAAGAAATTATGGTGGAATTACACCTACTTTTTCTACTGGAGGACATACAGCTTCTTTGATTCCTGTTTTCGCTTATGGCCCTGGCGCGGAGCATTTTATGGGGATTTATGAAAACAACGAAATCTTTAAAAAAATGATGGATAGTTTTAAAAATTAAAAAAACAGAATTGGTAGATTTAAAAATCTACCAATTCTGTCCAACTAACATATTTAAAATTTTGTGGTTCTAAATCTTTTCCTACATAATTAAATCCATCTTGCAATACTATAATCCCTTTTGGAAAATCAGAACTTAAAGAATCACTTACGATATCTAAGCCATCAGTTTCTTCAACTCCGTCAACATTTCCAGCTGCTTCTATTTTAAAACTTCCTAAGTAATCATTGTCTCCTTTTCGATCAAAAACTGCATAAGAAAAATTCCCTTGACTACTGGCAATAATATATCCCTCCTCCCCTTTTTCATAAATACTTAGACCTTCGATATCATAAACAATATTTGAGTTGGAGTTATCACTTTTTAAAATGAAAGTTTTATTGGATCCAGTTGAAGGAGATATTTCTAATTTCCAAATTCCTTTCCCTTCCTCTCCCACATATAAAAACCCATATTGATTATCTGCTACCATCCCTTCTGTTTGGGAATCAAATTGAATTGATCTTTTATGAACTATTTCAATTCCATCGACTCCATCTATCATTTCAAATTGCTGAAAAAGACCATTCTTACCATTAATCATAGCATAAAATTGATTCGTTTTTTTATCCTTTGCAAAACAATACCCATAAATATCATCAATCAATGTGGTATCAACATAAAGCGCCCCAGAAGCAATATTTTGCAACTTTCCATCAACATCTATTTTTAATAAATCAACAGATTGATCACTCCGATTACTGCAACCCAAAACAGTTATTAAACTATCTCTAAAAGGAAAATCATAGATAATATCTACATTATTAATATTCCCTAAAGGATAATAATCTACTTCTTCCCCCTTCAAATTATAGACTGCTAATCCTCCTTTTTTGTTAGAGCCATAAACTAAACTTTTTGCTGGATCTTTAGGGTTAACCCAAATAGCTGGATCGTCTGCAGCATCTTCTTCTGAGTTTGCATGAATAGCTTTGGTTTCAATAATAGGAAAAACAGAACGTTCTATTTTTCCTTGAGCTTCATATGCAGCAACTAAAGCAAGAGAGTCTTCTCTTGCTTCTATATCAAGGTCAACATTTTGAGGAGGAGTTTTCGGTTCCTCAACTTTAGATTGGCATGTGATAAAAATTATACTAATGAATAAAAACAAAATCAACCTCTTCATGATATTATTTTAAGGTGATAAAAAAAGTAATTCGCCGAACCTAAATTAAAATCTAGGTCGGCGAATTTCACTTTCTAAAAAAATTATTTTTAATTGGTCAAATCAAACTTAACTCCTAAATCAAAACGGACATTGTAATATTCCGCTTGCATAGTTCGATTGGATACTCCCTGAAAATATCGTAATGGTTGATTAAATAAATTATTGGCGTTAGCAAATATCACCCAATTATCATTTAGACTATAACTAAAGTTTAAATCAAAAAAAGTAGCTTTGTCATAATATCGATCAGAGAAAGTTTCACTTCCTACTTCATCAATGAAATCACTTGCAAAGTTTAAAGAAACCCTTGAAGTGAACCTCTTACCTTCATATGCCAAAGAAGCATTTAAGGTATGTTGAGGTGAACCTGGAAGATCTAACTTATCATCCTCTCTCCCTTCAAAATTAAAATCAGTTACTTCAGAAGTAGTGTAGGTATAATTAAAATAAACCCCAAGACCTGAAAGTGCAGGAGCAATAAATCCTAATTGACGTTGAAAGGCAACTTCAAAACCAAGCAAAGAAGCATTCCCTCCATTAATCGGTTGAGTATAAGATTCCCATTCTCTACCTTCAAATGTATAGTCATCAAAACTTTGGTTAACAATAAAATCACTAATATCTTTATAAAACAAACCTCCTGAAACGATCCCCACATTTCCAAAATAATGTTCAGCCATCAAATCAAGATTCATCGAAGTAGTTGCTCCTAACTCTGGATTCCCAATGGATAATTCAACGCCATCTTCTATTTCACGATAAGGAACTAAATCAAAATAATTAGGTCTTGCTAAAGTATTTGTATACGCAAATCGTAGAATACTTTTTGGAGAAAGGTTATATTTTAAATGTAATCCTGGTAAGATATTTAAGTAATCACTTTTTTCATTTGGTGTAGTCGTTAATGTTTCTTCTTCATCGTCATATTGAACTCCTTCGTATTCAAGGATAGTCTGTTCCAATCTAACTCCTGCAACCAAAAGTAATTTCTTTCCAATATTTTGTTCATACATGGCATAGCCACCCAAAATATTTTCTGAAGCATCAAAGTTTCCTGCTAATTCACTTAAGTCTTGTTCTCCTTCAAACGATGCACTATTCAGATCAAGATCTCCGATAAATTCTTTTGTGGTAAAAGATCCAATAGTATAATCACCTGGAAGAAAGTTATCTTTTGATAAATCAGAAACATTGTTTATGCTATTATTAAATATTTCATCAGAAGTAGGCTCGTACCCATAAAAATCATTTTCTCGATTTTTTGATTTGGTTCGAACCCGTCCTCCAAATTTTATTTTAGATTGGTATTCTCCATCTTTTAAAGGTAGTTCAAAATCCAATCTACCATTTACATCTTCATCTGTCGTATTTTGAAATTCCTCTGACAACTCATCTATTACCCATGAAGAACTTGGGTTTTGGAAAGCAACATCTGCTGCAGAAATCATTGGTTTTTCAGGATTAGAAAAATCAACATTCACAGGTACAACATCATCACTTGCAATGTTATAGTATCTTTCATTTGGACGATCTTCTGAAGCCTTAGCATAATTTCCAGACCAAGTAACTTTAAGTTTTCCAAAAAGGTGATTTCCTGAAAGAGAGAAATTCATCATATTTTGGTTCTCCAAACGACCATATTTATTATCACTTGTTCCTGCTTTAGTTTGTCTTTCTAATCCAGCAACCCATTGCCCTCCATCATTTTCAATATCTGCAAATACAGAACGATATCTATTTTCCCAATCCTTCCGATTATTATAAATTCCTTTAAAGAAAATAGTATGATTTGGATTAAACTTATAATCTAAAGAGACAGAATAACTTTGTCTAACTCGCTGTAAATAATATTGTCTAATTTGAATCTCTTCTGGCCAAAAATCTTCTCCCTCATCAAACTTATCATTATCGTTTGCATCATCATAAGTCCATTCAGACTCCAAATTATCCGACCCTAAATTATTATCAAAATAGGACGCACTAACTATGACTCCTAGCTTATCATTTGCAAATCGATCACCAAATATAAAGGAACCATTAAAAGTAGGTTCTTCAGCTAATATGTTGTACCCAGCTCCAAGTGTTCCTGAAATTCGTCTTTCATAAGGAGCTGCTCGAGTAACCAAATTAACAGAACCTCCAATTGCATCTGCATCCATATCAGGAGTAACTGCTTTGCTTACTTCAACTGCTTGAATCATATCAGACGGAATTAAATCCAATTGAATTGATCTAACTTCGGCTTCGGCAGAAGGAATACGTTCTCCATTAATTGTAATTGAATTCAGTTGGGGGGCAGTTCCTCTAATATTTCCAAACCTTGCTTCCCCTTGATCATACTGCACGTTGATACCAGGAATCCGCTTTATCGCATCTCCAATATTTGCATCTGGAAAACGACCAATTTGATCTGAAGCAATGACATTTGTGATATTATAATTGTTTTTCTGACTGCTCAATGCTCGAGCCTGACCTTTTAATTGGCTAGTGACCACTAGCTCCTTTAAGTTTACTCCAGGAGCCATTTCAATATTCAAAACGGTATTTTTTCCTTCAATAATACTAAAAGGTATCTCTTGGTCTTGATATCCAATAAATGAGATTTTCAAAGTGTTATCTCCAGCAGGTAAGTTTACAAATGAATAATAGCCATCTTGATCGGTTGTAGTTCCTCGTACATTTTCAATAATCAAGCTTGCACCAGCCAGCGGTAATTTTGATTCATCAACTATACGGCCACTTAATACACCGGACTGCGCATTGAGTCCAAAACTAACTAGTACGCAAATGATAATAAATAGGTTCTTCATTTTTTTCGTTTTAATTCCATTCCAATTAAACTTGAAATAGTATTAGTTATATAATGGTGCAAAATTAAAACGCTAACGTAACGTCAGTAATAATGAAGGATTAAAAAACAATGAAGATTGAAGTGGGATATTTAGAATTTGTAAAGTTTAAAATATGAAGTTTTAAGTTTGTGTAAAAAATCAATTTTCTAGGTTGTTGACAATTCTAAAAGCTTTAAAACTGTTTTCCAGTTCCTTGTAGTCGCAGATACTTTCAGTTTTTTCTCAAAAAAATTATTCGTCAACTTCGATTTATGATATTTTCCTTCGATAAAAAGAAAAGTATTGTCTTCAATAATTTGAAATAAATCAGGTGAGTAGTCGTAGGTTTTTATTTTTTCTAAATTCTCTTCAGAAGGAACTTCGCTCAAAAATGTAACACAAAGGTTTTCAATTTGCACGCCTTCCTTTTTGAGAAATGGATTCTTTTTTAGAATGTTTTTGATCTCTTCTACACTTCGAATAATCACAGGCACATCAAATCCATATTTTTCAAAAATAGCCTCTTTTATTTTTTTTGTAAATGTGTTGTTAGCATTTTTCTTTTTGGATTCAAAAATTACATTTCCACTTTGAATGTAGGTGACGATATTTTCGAAGCCAAGTGATTTATATAGTTCTCTTAAATCAGCCATTAAGATTTTACGTTTTCCGCCTACGTTGATTCCCCTGAGGATGGAAATGTATTTAGTCATAATTTTTCTTTTTGGTAAAAATAAAAACATTCTCTAGAAAAAACCCTCTCAACAAATAATAAAACCCACTTCACCCTTAATCGCAATATATAATCACACAATAGAGAAATAAACAAATTTTTATTCTTAAAACTTCTTTTTACTACTCTCATATCAAAACATTAAATTGTTATAATATATTTCCAAAACCTAGATCAATTCTACATTTTGTCTAAAAATAGTTTACTTTTGCGCCCTTTTAGAAGGAACAAAATATTACAAACAACTTGCCTAACAATGCTTTTACAAGATAGTATTGTTTTTTCCAAAACTATATTCCTATTTCAACGTAATTTTTAACCTAAGAAGTTATTTTCAAAAATAGCTATTGATTGCAAATAAAGTATTTTATGAAAAAGTATTTTAACCTATTTGATTTTTCACAAGAGGTAGACTACAAAACAGAAATTCTATCTGGATTAACTGTAGCACTTGCATTGATTCCTGAGGCAGTTGCATTTGCTCTTATCCCTGGATTTTCTCCATTAACGGGATTGTATGCGGCATTTATTTTAGCCTTAATAACATCCATTTTTGGTGGACGTCCTGGAATGATTTCTGGTGCAACTGGTGCAGTTGCTGTTATTTTTGTAGGATTAATTCTAGAATTGAAAACTGCTTTCCCTGGAATTACGCCTGATGCTATTTTACATTATGTTTTTGCCACCGTAATTATAGCAGGAGTAATTCAGATTTCCGCAGGAATATTACGATTAGGAAAATTTATCAGGTTGGTACCACACCCTGTAATGTTTGGATTTGTAAACGGTCTTGCTATCATCATATTTATGGCACAGTTCCCTAATTTTTATCAAAAAGGAACGGAAAATTTATTAGGAACTACTCCATTTCTAATAATGTTGGGGCTTACCTTACTTACCATGTTGATTATTTGGGGACTACCTAAATTAACTAAAGCTATACCATCTTCCTTAGTAGCAATTGTTGTTATTTCTGGTATTGTAATAGGCTTTGGTATTGATACTCTAACAGTTGCGGATACCATGCGAGAAGGTCAAACTATAAAAGGTGGTTTCCCGCCATTGACTATTCCCAACATTCCATTAACGCTGGAAACCCTTCGTTTAATTTTACCATATGCAGTAATTGTAGCTGTTGTGGGGTTAATTGAAAGCCTATTGACCTTGAACATTATTGATGAAATTACAGGGACACGAGGTAGAGGAAACAAAGAATGTGTAGCGCAGGGTACAGCAAATATCTTGAGTGGTTTTTTATCTGGAATGGGCGGCTGTGCGATGATTGGACAAAGTTTGATTAATACTTCATCTGGAGCAAGAGCAAGACTATCTGGAATTACAGCAGCAATAATGCTACTTGTGTTTATTATGTTTGGTTCTGATTTAATTGAAAAATTACCGATGGCTGCTTTAGTTGGTTTAATGTTTATGGTTGCTATTGGAACCTTTGAATGGGCAAGTTTTAGAACCTTTAATAAGATGCCGAAGTCAGATATTTTTGTGATGGTGTTGGTTACTTTGGTAACTGCAGTTTTACATAATTTAGCATTGGCTGTTATCGTCGGAGTAATTATCGCTGCACTAGTTTTTGCTTGGGACAATGCAAAAAGAATTCGTGCAAGAAAAAGAATCGATGAAGATGGCATCAAACATTATGAAATTTATGGCCCATTATTTTTTGGTTCAGTATCTGTTTTTAATGAAAAATTTGATGTACTTAATGACCCTGATGAAGTGATTATAGATTTTGCAGAAAGCCGAGTGGTGGACATGTCTGCTATCGAAGCCTTGAATAAAATTACTGAACGATATCATAAGGTTGGAAAAAAGGTTCACCTTCAACATTTGAGTAAAGACTGTCGTGCATTACTACAGAATGCAGATGCTATCATTGATGTAAATGTGGTGGAAGATCCGAAGTATAAAATGGCGGTGGATATAATTCGATAATAATCGAATTATAATGTTTTGTAAAAAAACCGAATAGTATGAATTATGCTATTCGGTTTTTTTGTAAAAATCTAATCCTACTTTTCTATTTTACCAACAACTTCATTTTTAAAAAATCCAATTTGATGAAATTAATCCTACCATTCCTTATTATTTTTTTAGCTTTCCAATCCTGCCTGACTGCTCAATCTGAAAAAGGTGGATCAAGTTTTTCGATCGTAATTAAGAATGGAATTAGCAATAATATTTATTTTAGTGATTCAAGTGAAGATGAAAAAATTGCCTATGTTAATGCTATTGGTTTATATTTTTCTTTTTCTGCCCATAAGAATTTGCAATATTTTGTAGGACTTCAATATGAAAAAAATGGGTCTAAAAATAATTGGGTTTGTGATACCAATTGGGATTATTGTGCAACTCATGGGCTACCTCCAATCTCTGTAAAAACAGTTAACAGATTACATTATGCTTCTTTGGTTTTAAATGGGAAATATTCTTTTAAAAAAAATTTCTATATCCGTGGAGGATGGAATCTAGATGTTCCTTTTAATCAAAGTTATAGCTATCAATATACTGATAGTAATAATCAAAAATCCAAAGAACAAGATTGGAATTTGTATGGAAGAAGAATAAAGTTTAATACTTCTTTAGGAGCAAATCTTACTTTTGGAAAATCATTTCCAATCAATGATAAATTAGAATGGTTTGCTGAAACTGGTTTTAAGATGTATAATTTAATTGGAATTAGATTCGATAGTTATGAGGACTTTTTATTAGAACGAAAACAAAAACCATATGTCATCAGTATTAATTTAGGTTTAACACTTCGATGAATTTTATACTTGAAAATAGATAGTAATTCCTAAAAAGATTATCGCTATTACTAATTTCACTAAAGTTGTAAATACTGGTTTCCTTGATTCTTCTTTTTGGAAAAACTGTTTCGTTTTTTCATGAATAGATAAATGGTAAGCTGCATCATATTGGAAAATATGATTGAAATACATGATAACTCCCCAGGCAAAGAAAATAGAGATGGGCAAAAACCACGAACCAGATCCATCTGTAAATTTTGAGTAAGCGGTAAAACAAAAACTAGCAATTATCCACAAAACAAAAAATGAAAAAATCCGAGGCAAATTCCGATTATAAAAATTGAGCACTTTAAAATGATTGGGAAAATAAGTAATGCACAAAATAGAATTAAGATGTTCTCTAGCTGTTTTATTTTCTGGATCTATTTTGAGTGCTGCTAAGAAACATTCTTTTGCTTTTTCATAGTCTCTTTTATTGAAATATAATTGCCCTTTTGCGACATGAGAACTCGCGTTCATTGGATCGTTAGCAATAGACAGATCTAGTATTTCTTCTCCTCCTTCCTTTTGGAGACTTTCAAGTATTCTAGCTTTCATATTCAATATCTGAGGATTTTTGGGTTCAAACCCCAAAGCAATTTCTGCTATTTTCAACGCTTCGTTTTCTTTTTTCATTAATGCCAAATATCTCACTTTGCAACTTATTAAGGGAACATCATTCGAATGTTGACTTAACCCTAAATCAGTTATTTCTCCAAATTTTTTATAGTTAGATTTTTTAAGGTAAGACTGCGCTAAAATATAATAGACGGTTGGATAACCAATATTTTTTGCTAAGACACTTTCTGCTTGTTCGATAGCTAGATTATATTTTCCTTGATAAAAATTGACGTAAGGAAAGAAAATTTGCACGTCCATTGAATCAGGATTTTGCTTTCTCATTTCTTCTAACTCCTTAAGGGCATATTCATATTTTTTTAGAGATACAAGGTGTTGCATTCTGTTTGCTAGATCATCGAAGGAAAGGTCTTTTTTTGATTTCATTTTTTTATTTGAAAAAACTAAAGTGCAAAACTATTTCTTTTTCTTCTTTTTACCAATTGATCCATTAAATCTTATTCCTACTAAAAAAGTCCTTACAGCCTGTTCAAGCTGGAAGGACTTTTTTTATAACAAATATTTAATTCACTACTTATTACAACTTCCAAGTTGATCAGGATAATTACTATTTCCAACCATGATTACATCTCGTAAATATGCTGTTCTTCCGCTGCCATGCATATGAACATCTACCCCTATTTCATTCGTAGATTTATTCATGATGATATTTCGATGCGGAGGACTATTCAAGAGAGAGATAACAAATGCTGATGCAGTTCTGTATCCACTATCCAAACATTCACCCAACATCACAGAAGGATAGCCTGATAACTCTGCACGGCAAGTTGCAGATCTTCCTTGACTATCTGTATGACCTTTAAAATTTCCTATGTCCGAGGCTAATATAGAAGATGCCTTTGCTAAATTACTATTTGATTTTAAAGTGGTTAATGGTTCAGGAATAGAACGGAGATAATTAATAGCCGTTTGTAATTTTCGTAAATTTTCATTCTGGCAATTTTTGTTATTGTCATAGCAACGCATCATCAAATCATTTCCGATTGCAATGGCATGAAACGAGTTATTATTAGGCCCAAATTTAGTAAACTTAAGTTTAGCCAATTCATCAGCATAAGCACTTGGATTAGCTCTGATGATATTGATTTCATCAACTATTTTTTGTTCCAATAATTCAAGATTTAGGTCAGTTGGAACATCTTGTGAAGGACTTGGAATATAAGCTTGAGCACACTCCCCTACCTTATCGATTTGGTAAGGCTTCATATAATATCGCTGTCCTCTCCTCGGTCCCTCTATAATATCTATGGCATATGAATCTTGTTTAGGCCCATAATATAATCCTTGCCCAACGACCATTGCCTTAGCTGTAGTTCCGTCTGAAAGATTAAGACAAACATTAGTTCCCATATTCAAATTGGATTTATCTTGGTTCGCACCACCTTTCCCACTAACATTGACAACGTTGTGATTGACATTAACCAGATTAGTTCTTAGGTCAGAATCTGAAACATTTAACGAACCATTATTTGAAGGTGGATTGCTCGTTGGGTTGGTGGTTGGATTATTCGCTGGGTTGTTTACTGTAGGTTGATTATTGATTGGAGTAACTTTAGATGTTCGATTCGACCACATCTCTTGTCGATTTTTATCAATCAAAACTAATCTACCATCATTAGTCAAAATTACTTTATCACATTTCCATAAAAAAGCTCGATTTTCATCTATCCCATTTGTAGCGCACCACCCTTTGTTTAAATTACTATTAAAACAAAGGTTACAATCTGGATTCATAGCAAACAAACTTGTTTTAGGAGGATTATTAAGCCGACCACCAGCTGGTGCTTTCCAAATTTCTCTTCCAGCTCTCATCGTAATCTTTTCATTACAAATTCCGCAAGTCTGACTACTTATTATTTCTTCAATAACTAATTCCCCTTCGGTGGTAACTCTTAATTGAAATTTACCATTAGCTGAAGTTAAATTTTGACCTTCTGACAAAAAATCATTTGGACGCATGCTACCCGTATATTTTTGAATGGAAGTACTACCAATACATTTAGCTGGGATTTGCGCAGTTAATTCTTGATTAGGAAAAATCAAGAATAACAGGAATGCAAAAAATAAAGTAAATAGATAAGAATTTGAGGCTTCCTTTTTTTGATTTAATGTTTCTGGGAAAAGAGAAACAGGGTTAAAGTTATAATTCATCTTTAGTTTTTTAAGGTTTTAACTTATTAGAAATTGTAAAAAGGAGATTTTTCAAAAAATTTATTTAAATATCTCGAATACCGATTTTCATAATGGTATCTAAATTAAATAAATAAATTAAATTTTTATTCCTACAAAGGCATTTTTCTTAAAGGGCAATCTTTTGACTTATATTCTTACAAATCAAACCAATAGCCTAATTGTAGACTTCATATAGCCATTTTAAACCATCCATAGGCTACTAATTTTAATAAATCCGTTCTTTAGAAATTTTTAACTCATCAAAAGCACCCCATCTCAAAACATCAATTCTTAATTGGTTTTGTTGAGTTTATCATAAAATGGAAAGGTAGAAAAAAATAGAAATGAATATTTTTAGCTTTCGGTTGTTGTTATAACAATAATATTATAGGTGGAATAAAAATAGCGACTTTAATTTATTCAAAAACTAAAGTCGCTATTCTCGATTTGATCTAATCTAGGATATTCCTAAAAGTAAGAATGTCCCTTCCACCTTATAAGTAGTCATCCCCTCAGGAACAGCTTCTTCAGAAGAAGTTTTTTGTTTAATAAGTCGGTAGACGCCTTTATATGTTTTACCATTTCTCACAAGCGTTGCTTGTTTCCCACCAATAGCATCATTGAGTGAAAAAATCAACATAAAACCCATTTTTCCATATTTAGGTCGCTCTAAAAAAGCGGCTGCTTGAATACAATCAGTCATACCTAATGATCGAATTGGATCAGTAAATGCCACTTGCCCAGTAGCTGATTTTGATGCTCCACCTTTTTTTCCACCTCCTACATAATCGTAAGAAGTAGGAATATCACTTTTATTCTTAAGTAGTTCACTATTTTTACCATCCTCCGTTCCATCAGTAACGATAATGGTTAGTCCATTTTCATCAATTTTAAATTGTGATTGGGCAGTAAAGGAAACAAATAAAAGGCAGACGCTAAGTAGTAAATATTTCATAATTCTTTTTTTAATTATATTAGTATGACCGAAATAGAACGCATAAGGTAAAGATAAAATTTTATTTACTTAGATGCATCTGTTTAGTAACTCAACCTGCATATTATATAGCATATTAATGAAATAGTCCATTACTAATAATTTAGTAATGGACTATTTATGGTATATCAATACAGGCTTCTACATCAATCAGTTGTAAAAAACATCTGACGAACATCCTAAACAACTCCAAAAAGAAGTATTATTCTTGTTTTTGGTTATCTGCAATAACGGCTTTTGCCTTTTCAGCTTCTTCTGGAGATACATATACTTCTGCAACTCCTAGTCGAAACTCATCATCTTTTTTATCTAATAATACTGGCAGTAATCCGTTATTTTCCAATAAACTCTTGATTACCTCTGCTTGATATTCTTCTCCTGCTGAAAATACTTTAATCCATCCTGCTTCCATAATTATTTATTTTTAAAATTTTTAAATTGAATTTAAGTTTGTTTTTAATTAATAGACCTCAAATTACCTCAGGTTAAAAGATATTTAATTGATTTTCATCATTTGATAATATTGACTTTTGTCACCATTTTCATTAGTGGAAAAACACTACTCATATCTGATTTAAAATCAATCTTTTTAAAAATTGGGCTACTCTCGATACTGCCCTACTCCTTCTTCTAAATGTTCCAAAGCAGCAATAATTCTCAAGTAACCATTAATAGACCTGTGCCAATCCAGTTTATTCTCTCGAAGAAATTGTCGAATTATTTGTAACGATTCATCGCAATCACCTGGGTCTGAAAAAAATTCACACCACTTCTCAGATTTTTCTTTTGACCTTGCAATAAAGAAATATCCTGAGGCTCGAAGAGGGCTTGGTGTGCTATAAAATTTGAATTTAAATTTTTCCTCGTTACTCCATTTAACACATTTGATATAGTATCCAATGACATTTTGCAATCGATCAATAATTTCATTTTTAGACAAATTTTTCTCTGCTTTGATTCGCCACTTATTATTTTTTAGCGTGAAAGGATAGCTACTATTGTTACGGTTTTCTCTATACTTCATCTTAATAGGTTTCTCATAACTATCGCCATCAGGATAAGGATAGGCAAAAGATCTTTCATTGGTAGAGTCATTTCGTTCATATTTCAATTGCCAAGTTTCGTCTTCTTGGTTGGTCATAATTACGACGCTATCTTCCAACTCATAAGTCCCATATTCGAAGTGGTGCCAATTCATCACATAAGTTCCATTTCGAAAAAAATCTACAAAGGTGTCATCAGTAAAAGCCGGAGCAGTCATTTTATTTCTAATAAAAGAATGAACTTGGATATTCCGATATATTCTAGATTGTTGTGAAGCGGTATAATGTCCTTCGATCCAATGGTTTTCATAATTCCATAAGTACTTTAAAGCAAAAAAAGCGGGAATTACGAGAAGCCATAATAGTTTTTTGTTTTTCATATTTTATTTTTTTGTTGAATAATTGCCTTATAAAACTATTTAAAGTTTACTCACAATGATCATTATAATAGAACACTACATTTGAAACGAAAGAAATATTACCCATCGATCTTTTAAGTGAAAACATTTTTCCTGTTGGATCGAAATAACCTTCATTCAATTTTCGAATAACTTCAGGACAATCTCTGAGGTATATACTTAATCCTTCTTTTTTCCCTTTTCTGGTTACCCTTCTTACGGAGATGGCTTCTCTGTCACTTTCTTTTTTTAAGTATGAAAATTTCTTTTCCCTTGATCCCACATCATTAGGCCCAGTTCTCATTCTCTTATACTCATAATAATATAAGCCTACTTTCTTCTGAGGAATTTGTTCCAATAACAAAATTGGTTTACTGGTTCCTCTCACTTTAATAAACCTATAAATAGTCCCCCAAATATCTGCCCTCTCCACATCTCGAGCATCCAATTTCTTTTTCTTTTTTGTTCCTTCTTCGATAAATTTAAATGACGAGATTTTACCATCAGGAATTTTCACTTTTCCTTTTTTCATTTCACCATTAGCAAAATATACTTTGGCTTTTTTAAACTTTGCAGGTGTTTTACTAAATGCAACATTTGATATAGTTAGCAAAAGAAATAAAAAAATAATTTTTTGAAGTTTCATAAATTGAAGTTTGGGAGGCAAACTTAAATATTAATAATGGATTAAAAAATTTGTAGAGAGCCATTTCTAAATAGATATATTTAGAGTATTTTTTTTAAACACATTGTGTTTTCCGCTGTTTAGTGTAGGTAATATCTTTTTAGAAATCAAAAAAAATACAACCATGAATATAAAAGTTGCATCAGCTTCGATATTAGTAGTCTTAGCAGTACTATTACTACTCTGCGGATTGTTTCCAAATCCAATATTTATCATCGGAGCAACACTTGCGGGATCACTATTGATAGCCATTCAAACCTATGCTATTTTGAAAGAGGATCCCAACAAAGGATCGGAAGGAAATTATAAAGTGCCTTAATATATTTTTCAGTTAGTAGACTTCCATTTCTGATTTTATAAAATCAGGAAAAAATAAAGTGTAATAATATTACGCTTTATTTTTTTCCTGATCATAAGCTATCCGATAGCGAATGCTATCAACCATCAAGATCACCCCGCCCATCAAGACAATCAGGCTAAAGGTTCCTGCCACTACCCATTTCCAATTAGCAGGTCCAGTATGTTTATAAAAACCAGCTTCCACTAGCATACAAATACCACTTCCGAAAAGTAAAATCCCTATTGTTCCTTGTATAAACCAGCGGCGATAGTTTGGATTTGAAAAATTCATAATTGCGTTTATAAGTTTGATGTTATTTAATAATTAGTCTTTCTCTATCGATCGAAAATGGACTAATCAATTCGGGTAATTTTTCTCACAAGTAAGACACCTCTTTCGTCTGAAATTCTGATAATATAAAAACCACGAGGCATTTTTTGTAAATCAACTTGGTTAGTTGACAATTTTTCACGACTCAGCAATTGTCCTGAAGAATGGAAAATTTCAACAGTCTGATTTTCAATTATATCAATTCCATTTATAAAGAGATGTTCAGACGCTGGATTTGGAAAAACATTAATTGAGTTTTGCGAAATTTCATGAGAATCAGTCAAATCCAAATCACCAAACAACCATTCATAAGCGGCGGGGAATTCTCTTGCCCAATACCACTCGCTATGTTGTCCATCATTATGTACTATTTGATTTAATTCTTCAGAAGTAAATCCAGCCTCCATTAATGTGGTTTCCATTTGATTCAAATTATTCACATGAGTTGTCCCTTCCAATACTCCTATAATTGAATAGAATTTCATTGTTTCTTGTTTGCCAGTATTTCCTACATGATCAAAACATTCATCAGCAAACCAATAGGAGGGTGAAAATAATCCAATCTTACTAAAAACATCTTGGTATTCTATTCCTCCATATAATGATATTAATGCGCCTAGCGAACTTCCCATCAGTCCTGTAAATTCTCGACTCGTTAATGTTCGATAATTAGAATCAATATGTGGTTTCAACGTATTAACTATGAATTCCATGTATTCATCTCCTTCTCCGCCTCCGTAGTTAGGATTATCCCATGGAGAATATTCATCAATTCTTAGGCTTCCTCCATTGTCAATGGCTACTACAATTACTCCATAATCCCCCTCATCAAATAATTGATTGAGTGATTCATCCACCTCCCACTCTCCTGAAAAACTAGTAGCTGCGTCAAATACATTTTGACCATCATGCATGTAGAGAACTGGATAATCTTTTTGTGATGAATCATAATCAGGAGGCAAATAAATCCAAATTCGACGACTTCGATTAAGCTGTGGCATAAAAAAATCTTCCTCCAAAATTTGAACATTAGATGCTGCTGTACTATTCCCACTTGACCCTGATAAATCTTCCCAACTTAAAATAGTCAACTCCACCGTTGCTGCTGCTCCAGTATAATTATAAGTTCGATTTGGAATAGGACCTCCAGCGGCATTACCTTCTACCGTCCCCCAATTTCCTCTTGTAAATTTGAATTCTAATGAACCCACGGGAGGTGAAAACTCAATTTCGAAAACACCATTCCCATCATCTGTTAACTGATAATCTACATGACCAGGATCCCAACCTTGGAAATTACCCGCGACATAAATGGAAGGATTAGCTGGAGTATTGTCAGGTAAATCAACTACTCGCAAAGTAAGTTGGCCAAAACATACCTGAGTTAATAACAATATAATTACGGATGTATATAATCTATTCATATTGAAACATAAATATTTGGAAATAAAAGTCATGCAATATATTTAGAAATTTTATCTTTACTAAAAAGAAAAACTCATGGGGAAGATATTTCATTGGTTACTCAAAGGATCTAATTTTTTCACATCAATGCTATTCTGTGTTGTAGGTACCATTGTTTTAATTTTTGGTGGATATGAAATTTTATTAGCAGCCAAAAGTATTCTGTATCATACGAAAGGAGCTGAAAAAATAATTGTTGATGTTCTCAAAGCTTTGGATTTAGTCTTTTTAGGAATTGTCATTCAGATATTAGGAATTGGAGTATATGAATTATTTGTCGGACCGATTGAAAATCTTCCGGAATGGTTAACCATTGATAAATTTGACCAACTCAAAGGTTTATTAGTAAAAGCCTCGATAACTGTAGTCAGTATTTCATTTGTTGGAAGAGCTGTAACTTGGAATGGAGGAGAAGAGATCATGCATTATGGAATTGGGATTGGGGCAATTATCGCTGCGTTAAGTTATTTTATCAAAGTGAAAGGCAAGTAGAAATTTAAGCAAAAAAAATTAGCCGGTGGGACAAAAAAACGACTAGTGTTATAAGCTATATTTCAAGCTTAACTTGTTGATTATTTTTAAATAATATTCCCTGAATTCCATGTTGTTTTGCACTATGTAACTTACCTGGTGAGTCATCAATATAAATAAGATGGTCAAGGTCTACATTTAATTTTTCCAGTAGATTTTTAAAAAACAACGGATTACTTTTTTCCATATTAAAATCAAAAGAGTAATACTGCTCGTCAGCCCAGTCTGAAAAATGATAGCGTTGTGAAATATATTCGATGTTCTCTCTGTAATTATCGCTGACGATAATGATTCGATAATCCTCAGATAGCATATCAACTAATTCTTGGTTAAATTTCAGCGTATCGAAAATTAGTTTTAAAAAATCTGCTCCCTCTAATTCTTGCTGAGTCATCTGATTATAGTCTCGAATAAAATCTCCGAAGACATCTTCTCCAATGTTAAGTTGGTGTCCATATTTATAATTTAATTTTGTGATAATTGTCCAATCTATTTTTTCGTTGGACAGACCTGTAGAATTGAAGACGACTCCGCCGAGGTCGAGGAAGACTGTTTTGGTTTTCATAAAACATTTACTTTTATACTTTTACAACAATACATTTACATGACTAAAACTTATCCTTTCCGAGGAGGCAGATGCAGTCAAACTACATCCTTTCTCTTTTATAAAATACCATACCCAAACACAATTGAGTAACTATTAAAGTCAGCATAAAGACTTATAAAATCATTTAATATATTCCTCCTTATACTTCCTCGTAATTCTACGCTATACTTATTTTTAATATTAACCCCTCCCCCATATGCAAATGTAAGCAAAGGAGTGTCGCTAGAGAAGTTATTTATCTTCGTCTTGATCGGAAAATCTGTGATCAAAAATCCATTAAAAAATAATTTAGCGTTATCATTAAGGTAAAAATAATGCCTTATCCCTACCGGCACTTCTATCGACTGATACTCAACATCATTTACCGGAACAGTCCCAAATGGCGATACTGGTGCATTCTTTTTTTCCTGAATCGTTTTATAATATTGAAAAGTAGGTTCTATAATTGCCGACCATTTACCTTTATTAAAAGGTAACGTATATTCTAAAGACAATCCAAAACTATATCCAATTGATGGATCTAAAGAAGTACTAATTTGAAATGCTTCCTGTCCTATCGTAACTTTATTTAATCTGACTGACGGTTTAAATACTAGTTGGAATCTATCTTTTATTTTTCGAGGATTATATTTTTTATACGTTTCATTTTTACATTTAAAATAGGCTTTAAAAAACTTCACCAAACTCTTTTCTGTATAAACTAAGTTTGCGGTATTAGAATTTGTGTTACAATTCAATCCTTTATCCAATTGAGATTTGAAGGTATAATTCGTTTTTAATTTAATATTATCATACAAATATCTTTTATAAATAAGTTGCTTCACTTCTACATTTACCTCTTTAAAAAAATATCGTTTTAGATTTTTATTTTGATACGTAAATAAAGCAACTTCATCTCCTTCAATCAATGTTGATAAAAAAAGCGTCTCCTCTTTTAAATTTGCTTCTCTCCTACTCGTTAATTCGTTTAGATCATCGCTAGACCGATCTATTCCTACTTTAAGTCTGCAAAACTTAGATTCGTTTCCTACCCCAAACTCTTTTACTTGGTCAAGTGTGCCTTCCTTTTCTTCATCATTTTTAGAAAGCTTATAGGTAAACGTTGTAGGATTATTTCTCCATTGCAAATTCTTGATTAAACAATCTATTTTTTGTCCATCATTATTTATAAAATAACCTTCCTCAAAAGAGATTTGAGCGGCTCCCGATATAGCAAAAAATAAAACTATAATAATAACTAAATAACTTTTCATATACTTTTACTTTTTTCACTTCTTGGTTTAAAATGGTTTTATTTTTTATAATTATCTGTAGAGTCGCAAGCATCACGTCTCTACTTTACTATTTTTTCAACAAAAAATTCACGGGTGACTGGATTAATGATTTTTATAAAACAAACGCCTGAATTAATTTTTGTAAAAGTAATGTTATGGATTTCGTCGATCAATTCTCCAATCAACAAAAGTCGTCCGTTGACATCGGTAATTTGATATACTAATGTTTCGGATGTTTCTTTTTTTATAAAAATATTATCAGAAACTGGGTTGGGGAAAATTTCGATTTTCATTCCTTCTTCTCCGCCTAGATTATGAATACTCGTTGGTAATTCTGAAACCATCACACTCTCCGTCGTATTAGTCACGATCGGTGGATTAAAATCAAAATAAATACTTGCCGTATTTTCAATTATAGTTTCTTCATCTAACCCGTCGATTGGACTAATCAAATAACTTACATAACCTTGACTTTCATCGAAGTTAGTTGTGCTATCTGGCAGGTAAATGTTTTCAAAATTAAATGTCAAATATTGATCAGCTTCCATAGATGTGATTAAACTATTTGGATGACTTGTAGATAAAACTCTAAAAGTCGTCGGATCAAGATTTCCATCCAAAGTATCTCTGATGATGATGTCGTAGGCTTCGTCGTTTCCTGTATTTTGAAAACGGATCGCATAAATTAAGTCTTCTTCGAACAATGTAAGATTATTGTTACGAGATGGATTGACAAGTTTATCATTGGGGTCGAAGGAGCAACGGATTTCGGTTGGGTAATAAAAATTATCAGATACTGCTGTTCCATTTACATCTTCGTATTCAACATAAGAATTGAAACGTAAACTATCTCCAATCATTACGAATGGAGGAATAGGAATTTCTAAACTGATCGCTGCATCAAACGTATATCCTGGATATAGATTTTCAAAATGCCAGCCGTAAAGATTTGGAGCAACTACGGTATCTGAAACATCAACCAATGGAGCTGAATCAATTAGCTCATCTATTTCTAACCAAATTGTACCGTTGGTAATAGTTGTTCCTAGATTTTTAGCATGAACTTCAAAGGTTTTAAATTCTCCACAGCGGGCTGGAGGGCCTGTGATATAAGCAATCGTATTTGAATTTTCTTCAAGTGGATAAAGTCCAAAAGAGATTGTATCACAAGTAATTATCGAACCAATATTAATGTGATAAGATGATGAATCGGTAACCAAACTCCAATCAGGCAAAAGACTTTGATTAAGTACCATTTCATAATTTCCTTCATCTAAAAATGCATACCCTCCAAAATCTTGATTAGAATAAAAAATTTGATTGGTTGGTAAAATAGTCACACTCGCCAATGGCATGTACTGTTCTAAGCTGTCTTTTATTTTATTTTGATTGGAATCATAAAAAATATTGAGTTGGATTTTCGCTTGGCTTTCTGCACATTCGGAAAGGATTTGGTTTGAATTATTGCATCCATTCAAATTATTGGCTATATAATGTCCTCCTGCATTTCCTAAATAATTACAAATATTTGGTAAATCACAAACAGATAGTTGACTATTATCATAAATGTGTAAAGTCATAATATTTGAAATATCAACATCCAACAGACTTGAAAAATCTGAAATATTCTCATTATAAACTATTCTAAAAATATCACCATCAACTCCTCCCATGGTTTCTAAATTTTCAAGTCCATCAAGGTTTACCAATGAATCACAGTCTTCAATTACAAAACTCCCATTTACTTCCTTTAAATTACTTACACCTGCCATGCTAAGGAAAGAAGAGTTTCCTTTCACCGTAAAGGTGCCATTGATCTCCTCAAGATTTTCAAGTCCAAACAAGTTTATTAAGTTATCATTACTTACTATTTTTAATCCTTCATTATAACTCAAAGGCTCTAAACCTAATAGATTTTCTAATCCACTATTATTTTCTATTTCCAAAATTCCATAGATATTTTGAAGATTCTCCAATGACAATAAATTAGTAAGATTAGAATTATTTTCTATGTAAAAATTACCTGAGATATATTCAATATTATTCAACCCTTCCAAACTTGTTAATGAATTATTGCCACTAATTTCACAAACACTTCCAAAGTGAGTTAATTGCTCTAATCCATTTAAATTAATTAGCAAATCATTATTTTTAATTCTCGTTCCTCTTAATGTATCAACATGCTCAAAACCTGTCAAATCATTCATTGAATTATTTGAATCAAGAAGTAGATAATTAATATATTTTAATGACAAACTCAATCCCTCAAAACTCTGAAGCATGCTATTATTTTTCACATTAAAACTTCCTACTAATTCAGTTAACCCACTCAATCCCTCAAAATTTTGAAGCGAATTATTTCCATCTATATTAAAATGGTTTCCTATAAATTGTAAACTTGACAACCCTTCAAAATTCACTAATGAATCATTTCCTAAAATTTTTAATGACCACATTATACTATCTAAACTTTCCAATCCATTCAAATTTTCCATCGCATCATTTCCTGATAAATATAATTCAAAACTAATACTCGTTAAATTATTTAAACCTTCCACATTCAATAATGATATATTATTACTAATTGTCAGACTACGAATGAAAGTTAGATTATCAAATCCATTTAAGCTCTTCAGAAATTTATTGTCAAGAATAAGAACATTTCCACCTACATCAGTTAGATTTTCTAATCCTGCAATACTTTCAAGTGTATCATTGCCAACAATATCTATTCTATCCTCGATTGTTGTTAAACTTTCTAATCCCTCAAAATTCTCTAATGCAGGATTTTCTCTAACTTCAAAATCTTCTTCTACAATTGTTAAACCTCCTAGCCCATTAAAATTCTTTAATGCTGTATTATTTTTAATATAAAATTTTCCTACTGAGGTCAAATTTTCTAACCCCGACAAATTTTCTAAAGCTGTAGTTTCTAAAATACGAAGTCCTCCTATTGACGTTAATTGATTAAGTCCCTGAAGGTTAGTAACTGCTGAATCAATATTAACATATGCTCCCATTCCTACACAATTAGGATAATCATTTGGAAAAGCATCCAGTTCTGCTTGAGTTGAGAAAGTAATTGAATTACTTGGACATTGAGAATGTCCATTAAAACAAAAGAAAAGACTAATAACTATCGAAAACATTTTTTTTTTCATAGAGCTATTCATTGAAGTAAAAAAATAGAGAACCTTATATCAAAACAAAAATAGGATAGATTTCTAAGAAACCTATCCTATCTATTTCTTTCTTTCTTTCAAATAAAAAAATCTGATCGCAAAAGATCCAAAACAAAACTACCTCCATTTGATTTTTAAAAGTCGGTTAAAACTCAACAATCAATACAAGCAGTTTTCGAGTTTGTTTTTTCTCATCATTGCAATCAGATCAAATATATTAGAAACGAAAATCTCAAGTATTACGACTCTCTGAGTCGTTTCTCGTTCGACGACTTAGAAAGTCGTTTTACGAGTTGATAAAATCCACTACCCTTTCAATCACCTCTGGACTTTTAATCAAATGAAAATGCCCAAAACCATCTGTCACTTGCAACTCCGCATTTTTCCAATGCTTAACTGTATTTTCTGCTTCCGCAAAATCAACTTGTTCATCTTGCTTATCATGAACAATCAACGCCTTGTCAATTTTAAGAAAAGGATTCAGATATTCGAAATTAGTTTTTTCTAACTTCATTCCTGCAACTTTTTCTATTTTTTCAATAAAATACTTTCGAACCATTGGTGGTGCATTCATCGTTCGTAATCCATTATTAACGGGATAAGAAAATGCTGAAGGAGTTCCTATCATTACAAACTTTTCCAACTCCATCGCAGGATCTAATTTATACATCGCATAAGCAACTGCGGCACCTCCAAAGGAATGACAAATCACACCGCTTACATTTTTGTATTTATTGTAAAGTGCCTTAATCGCTCCTCCATATCCTAAGAGGTCAGCTCTTTTTCCACTCGAATCTCCATGCGCCGGTGCATCAAATGCAACCACCCGAAAACCAGCTTCATTTAATTTCGGTACAAATGACCTTAAAGCTGTCCCTCGCGATTGCCATCCATGAACGAGTAAAATTATTTTTTCACCTTCTCCCCATTCATAAGTTTTAAGCATGTTTTTCCCCACTAATATATCGGAGATTTTAGCTTGCTCAATAATAGAATCGGAGATTCTATGTTTTGCTCGATTTTGAGGCATAGCAAAAAATCGAAAAGCTATATTCGCAAACCATTTGGGAAAAATTCTTCCCAATGTACCAAATGCTAATTGCATCATCTTCAAAGGCAACGCCGGATGCTCGGGTTTCCGAGGTTTAGGCATTGGTTTCTTTGGGAAAATTATATTTAAGGTACTAGTCATGTTCTATTTTTTAAACCGAATGGTCTTAAACTTATTTTTTTAATTCATCAATTAATTTAATTAGCTGATCTGCCATTATATCAAATTGGTGATTATCTTTGAAAATTCGAGACATTAATATTCCTCCTTCCAATGTTCCGATAAAAAGTGTTGCAAAGTCTTCAGAATTAACTTCCTTTTTTACTTCCCCTTCTTCCTTACCTTTTTCCACAGTTTTGATAATTCTCTGTTGCCAATATTCAATTGATTTCACCACTCTCTTTTGCAAAACGGGATTAGTATCATCTGCATCAATCGAAGTATTGAGTAAAGGACAACCACCTTCTATAGGTGGATTCATCACACGCTCCTTATAAAAATAAACAACCGCTTTTAATTTGTCGATAGAATTTTCAATGACAAAAGTTCTTTTTCGAACCTCCTCATTGACTACTTTAACGGCATGTTGAAAGGCAGCTAAAGCTATCTCTTCCTTCACTCCCTTTTTATCACCACCCTCTTTTTTGAAGTTGCCGTAGATTCCTCCTTTTGTCAAACCAGTTGCATCCATTATATCTTTAATAGATGTCCCTGCAAACCCTTTTTGATTAAAAAGGGACGCTGATTTTTCAATAATTAATTTCCTGGTTTTTTCTGATTTTTTCATAAATAGATTTTCGTTAGACCTTTTATGGTCACCTTGATTATCTTTCTTTAAATAAAACGATATATAATCCTCTGCCTCTCAAAAAAATAAATTCACAAGAATTTAAATTTTTGAAGAGGATTATTGGGCCTTCCTTAAATACCCTTTTCGTCTTTTCGAAAAGGTCAGAGGAGTTTTTTTTAACGTTTAATATTTCTTGAGATGTTAACCGTTATTCACTTTCTTTTTCGTAAGAACTGCCGTCTAAAAATTCGGTAGTAAAATGATCATTTCGAGTAGGTTGAGAGAATTTCTTTTCATTAAATTCTTTCGATTTACCTTTTGGAATCGAAAGGCTTTTCCAACCATCTCCCTTTATCATCCTAGCAATATAAACGATTTGACCTACATGATAAGCATAATGTGCCAGTTGTCGATTAACTGCCTCAATTATGGAGTGGGATTGATTTCTGATAAAAATCTTTTGATCAAAATTGTCTACATTGATAGAATCTAATGCTGAAAAAAGACACCCCCAACCTGCTTCCCATTTTTCTAACAATTCATTTACATCCTTAATATCTGCCTCAAATTCCGCTTCTCTCTGACGCCATTCTTTCTCTCCATCACTTGTCAAAAAATCAGTCCATCGAGATAACATATTTCCCCACATGTGTTTTACAATAATCGCAATGGAATTACTTTCTTGATTATATTGCCAGAATAAATCTTTATCATTTAATTGGGCAAAACTACGATCACCTAGCATTTTATAATACTCGAATTGCTTCCTAGTGGAGGTCAAAAACATATCTTTCATAACAATTCTTTTACAGGTTATTAATTTTTACTTTTTTATAACTTTCATTCAATTGCTTCATCGTTCTTAAGTGATGTTCATTATGAAAAATGGTAAAAAACAACATCTCTCGAACAGTTAACTTTCCTAAAAGTGGATGTGGTAATTTAAATCGATCTAAACTATTTTCAGACCATTGATTAATCCGATTTGGAAATTTACTTCCAATCAAATTCCAATTTTCTAAGAACTTTTCTTTCGAAATGGATTCAACGTTTTTGGAAACAAACCCGCCTCCATTTGCAGGAGCTAGTCCTTGACTTAATTTTAAATGGTAATTCGATTTCAATGTTTCAAATTTTTCTGAACCGCTAAATGAAACACCAAAAGCAAGTAAGATGAGTTTATTCTTTTTCAAGACAGAAGCTATTGGCTTAGTCGATTGAATTAAATGATCTAAGTTTTCAGCAATCGACCACTTTCCATTTCTTTTTTCATAAAAAATATCATTAGGTGTAGATTTAATACAAGCGGCAACATTATCGAAACTTGTCTGTAACGATTCGATGATTTCACTTTTTGAGTAGATTGTTTTCGTAAGTTCCATTGTCAGTAGTTTTATTAATTTTTGTCAAAAATAAACCAATCGGTCTTTTTTATCAAATAATTATAAAACTTTAACATTTGACTTTTTTCCCAATATGCTTTTCCTATACCTTACAACTGACATTTTGGAAAATATTTATTCTAAAAATGTAAGAATCCATTTCGCAAATTTTACCTTTGCTAATCTGAAATTTTAAATACTTAATTAACTGATTTTTCATTATTGACATGGCAGAAAAACAAACGATTTATCTTCATACTGGCAGCAATCTGGGAGATCGATTTTCCTATATGGCACAAGCTTGCGAAATGATTGAAAAACATGTGGGCAAAGTTTCTAGGAAATCTCGGTTATATGAAACGGAAGCCTGGGGAATGAAAGATCAACCTGATTTTATCAATCAGGCTTTGGAAGTTCAAACTGAACTAGTGCCAGAAGAAGTTCTTTTTCACATCAAAAAGATTGAAAAAGAAATTGGTCGTCAAGAAAATAAAAAATGGCATGAGCGTATTATCGATATCGATATTTTGTTTTATGAAGATCTTAAATTTTCTAGCGAAAAATTAAAAATCCCTCATCCACATTGTCATGAACGAATGTTCGTTTTAGTACCTTTGATGGAAATTGCAGGTGATTTTACTCATCCAATCTTGGATTTAACAATTGAAGAATTGTATTTGGATTGTAAGGATCCATTGGAGGTTTACATGTTGGATCATGGTAATGATGAGGAAGAATAGGAAATCATTTGCGTTTTTACTTTCGCCTTGAAAGGGCGAAAGTAAAAACGCAAAATAATTAATCAACTGAATTGCAATACTTAAACAAACATAATTACACATACCATTAACAAATGAGTACCCCGTTCCCATATAACTTTATTGCCATAGAAGGTAATCTTGGCGCTGGAAAAACCACTCTCTGCCAAAAATTACAGGATGAATACAATTGTAAATTGTTGCTCGAACAATTTGCTGACAATCCATTTTTAGCTAATTTTTATGAAAACCCTGAACGATATGCCTTCCCTGTTGAGTTGTTTTTTATGACGGAACGTCACAAGCAACTGCAGCAACATTTAACACAACGGGATCTTTTTCAAGACCTCATTGTGTCTGATTATTTCTTTGTGAAAACATTATTATTTGCTAAAAATAATTTGAATGCGGAAGAATATCGATTGTTCCAAAGACTGTTTCAGGTACTAAATGCTTCTTTCCCAAAACCTGATATTTTAGTTTTTTTACATCGCTCGGTAGAAGGTGCGATGGCAAATATCAAGAAAAGAGGAAGAGATTATGAACAAGATATCTCTGCTGAATATTTGCAAAAGGTTCAAGACGTTTATTATGAATTTATCCGAACGGAAACTTCCATTCCGATTTTGATAATTGATGTAGAGAAAATCGATTTTGTAAAAAGTAAGGTACATTATGATATGATCATCGATGCGTTGAAAGAAACTTATCAGCCAGGAGTTCATCATTTGAGTTTTGTAAATACCTGATTTTATTTGAAATTCTTCCATATCTTAGTGAGAACAATGCTTATTTAGTAAAAATGACTAGAGTCATCATCTTAAAATTAATCCCCTAAAAGAATTTCTTTTTGCTATGATTCAAATGCTTCGAACCAATATTCATCATCCCAAATTTAAATTTTTGGTTGAACAACTTGATGCCGAACTTGTTGAAATGTACGGTGATCAAATGGAGTTTTTCGGCCCTCATAATATTTTAGAAGAAGAGACTTTTGCCTTAGTCGCTTTACAAGATAATGAACCAGTTGCCATTGGTGCATTTCGAGAAATGAATAAAAATGGAGATGTCGAAATCAAAAGAATGTTTGTCCCAATCAAGCATCGGGGCAAAGGATTTAGTAAATTGATCTTGCAAGAGTTAGAAAACTGGGCAAAAGAAGCAAATTACACTTGCTCAAAATTAGAGACAGGTGACAAAAACGTAACCGCAATTTCTCTTTATCTTAATGCTGGTTATAAAAAAATCAATTTATTTGATCCTTATATTGGAGTCGAGAATAGTTTATGTTTTGCAAAAAATTTAATTTAGAAAATAATGAATCAACTAAAATACATCTTTAATTTTATTTACAATTTACCACTTATTCCTATTATCTATTTTCAAGGAAAAAGAATAAAAGCGACCGTCCCTGTATTGCCAGATGCAATCGGTCTTGAAGGTGTAGAAGGTCAGTCCGATCAACAAATTAATTTACTCACCTTGGGCGAATCTTCAATTGCAGGTGTCGGTGTCGATCATCATAAAAATGGATTAACGGGAGCATTGGCTCAATCTCTTTTCCAAAAATATAATTCTAAAATAAATTGGAAAGTAGTCGCTAAAAGTGGTTATACTGCCCAACGAGTAGTGAGAGAGTTGATTCCCCAAATTGGTAATTTCCAACCTGATATTATTGTCATTGGATTGGGAGCGAACGATGCTTTTAAATTTAATAGTCCTCGAAAGTGGCGAGCAACCATGAATACGCTATTTACAAGACTTAATAATACATTTCCAAATGCAAAAACGGTATGTATAAATATGCCTCCAATCCATGAATTTCCAGCTTTTACTCCGATGATGAAACGGACAATTGGAAGTATGGTTAATCTTTTGGGTGACGAATTAAAAGACCTTACTACAAAATTTGACAACGTTTTTTACTTAGAGGATAAGTTGACTTTTGAGAGTTGGATCCACAAATTTGATCGACCAATGCAATCAAGTGATTTCTTTAGTGATGGTGTTCATCCTTCAGCGTTAACTTATCAAACTTGGGGACAAGATGTTGGAAAATATATTTTTGAAAACAACCTCTTGGATCACTTACATAAAAAATGGAACGAGTTTGGACATTGAACTTTTTGATTAAGTTTTTTGGTTAATAGGTCAATAACAAAATAACTTAATATCCATTCTATGAAAATTGTAATTGATGTCGGCTACGATGAAAAAAAAGCTAATGCTGCAAGTATTAGTTTTCAAAATTGGGGAGACTCCTCTCCTTCAGATTCTAAAAAAATTCTTCTAGAAAATATTGCGGACTACGAACCTGGCAAATTCTATTTGCGAGAACTACCTTGTATTATGGCTAGCATAAATCAATATGATTTGAATCAAGTGGATACCATTATCATTGATGGTTTTGTCTGGTTGAATAGTGAAAAGAAACCTGGTTTGGGTGCTTACCTTTTTGAAAAATTGGCGAAAAAAATTCCTATTATCGGAGTGGCGAAAAGGAAATTTCATGGAGAAAATATTTTTATGGAAACTATCCAACGTGGAGAAAGTAAAAATCCTTTGTTTATTACGGCAGAAGGAATTGAAGTCGCGAAAGCGGCAAGGTTGATTAAAAATATGCACGGGGAATTTCGAATTCCGACTTTGTTGAAGGCGGTAGATCAGTTATCGAGGGAGTGGTGATTTTTGTTAGAAAGTGAAGTTTCGATTATTTTGAAAAACCCCATTTCTCGACTTTTTTTGCTTGATCAAAAATAGGCAAGACATACCGACTGGATATGGCGGCATAAAAAAATCAAGGCTGTATTCTTTTTTTAACTAAAAATAAAATTCAAAAAGACTAAACCGTTTGAAACTAGCAAATCCTTTTTCTCTTTGCTGCGCTAGCCATTGCATGCTCAAACAGAAAACTGTTTTTAACGCCTTTTCAAATTCAATTTTCCTAAAAAGAATAAGGCCGAAATTTAAATGGCAACATTCGTTGTTGAATTGAAAGGAAAACATTTCGATTTTAGTTTGACCTTATAGAAAATTGGTACAGTTCTTAACTTGGTTTTTGAGGGAGGATTTAGAGCTAGCAGTCCTGTTTGAGGACACCTTAGAAAATCTTGACGAGGAACGAGTCTTAGATTTTCTTGGTGGAGGAGTTTGGACTGTGCAAGCAAAAAAAATCAAGTTTAGAAATGTTTCAATTTTATATAAAGTCTTGATTTTTTTTGCTTCGTTTTTTTATCAAGAAAAAAATGAAGAAGGCTAATATTGAAAGAATACATTATTCAAAATTTCATCTCTCTACTTTTTAACCTTCACCTTCAATCCACCTTCATACCCCAACTCCACCCCAACATCTTCCACCTTCGGGTTTCCCAAAAACCAATTTGCAAAAGGCCTCACCACTTCCTGTTCAATTGCCCGTTGCAAAGGACGCGCACCATACCTTTCATCAAACCCAACTTCCAACAAGTGATCAATTAATTTTTTAGAAAAATGAAGTTTGATTTTTCGCTTGACGATACCCTCTCGTTTTTTTACATCATCCAATTCCAGCATCGTAATTTTCCGAATGTCCTCTTTTTTTAAAGCATTAAACATCACAATGCTATCAATTCTATTGACAAACTCAGGACGGAAAAATCCAGAAATGGCAGACATATATTTATCCTCTGCACTCGTCGTGTCTTTGAACGTCACGCTCTTTCGATTGCTTGCTCCAAGGTTCGTAGTCATGATCACAATCGTATTTCGGAAGTTAGTTACTCGCCCAAAAGCATCAACCAATATCCCTTCATCCAATACAGTCAGCAAAGCATCAAAGATAGAAGGGTCAGCTTTTTCTACCTCATCCAACAACAACACAGCAAATGGTTTCTCTCGAATTTCTTCGACCAATTTCCCAACATTTTTCCCTCCGCCGATCAATTGAATAATCTGACTTGGATGCTGAAACTCACTCATGTCAATTCGAACCAAAGGGTTTTTAGTTTGCCCTTTTCCAAAAAAATATCCAGCAAGTGCTTTGGCACTTTGGGTTTTTCCAACTCCAGTTGGTCCAGCGAATAACATCGTCTGAATTGGTTTTTTAGGATTATTTAATCCTGCTTTAAAAACCGTAACAACATCAGTCAAGTTTTGAATCGCATCAGGCTGACCTATAATTTTTGATGTAAAATATTTTTCTAAATCTCCTTTTTTCAATAATAAATCATCCCGCAAAAAGAGTTCAGGCAAGCCCGTTTGTTGAGTTAAATTTTTAATTACTTCTTTCGAATCAATTTTTTCGTACTCACTCAATTTAGCATCATTGACACATTGCTCTAAAAACCGAACAGCTTTTCCTGGAAAACTTTCATAAGGATAATATCTCAACAACAATCGATAAGCCAATGTAACAGCATTATTAGAAATCCTAACTTTCAAATTCTTTTGGCAAAAATCAGCAAACTGATTCATTACACTATAAACTTGTTTTTCACTTAACTCATCAATATTTACAATTTGAAAACACTCCGAAAAACCAGGTAAGAATCGTCGAATACTTTCCAACTCTTGATGAGTCACTTCACCAATAATTTGAAAGTCATTTTCTCTCAAAAAATTAATCATAAACGCCGCCACACTATCTTCAGGCGAGTCCCCTCCCGTTCGCAATAATTGAACAACATCCTCCACCCAAAGAATTCCATCGGCTTCACTCAACTCATCCAGTAAGTCTTCCACGGACTTTTGCCACTCGCCCAAATACTTGGCACTTGCCGTAATTCTCTGTGCTCGAATTCGCCAAAATGAAATATCAAATTTTTCTTTTTTTGCTTTGGAAGTAATTTTTCGAATCGCAGCTTTGAGTACAGCACTTTTCCCAACACCATGTTTTCCTACCACTAGAACATTAGTTCTCATTTTAAGAATATTGTCGGAAACGTCAATTACCTTTTGCTCCAACTCCCAAGCTGCTTCTGGAAAACGACTTTGATTTCTTCGAACCGCTTTCGCGTAAGGATACTTCTCAGCCAACTTCGGAAGCACCGTATATTCAAATTCAAACTTAAATCTGTCCCAATCCATCTCTTCATCGTTTTTCACTTTCATCGTGAACATATCCAATTTTGGAACTGGATATTGTAGATGCCGATAAATTTCTTCTGGTGACATTCGATTAAAATGATCCGTCGCAAAATGATTAATCAGCGTTTTTAATTGTTTATGTTCGTAATAAAAAAATTGCTCATTTAGCATCGGCATATGACAAACATATTGTCCCTCTTGCTCTTCTCCATATACGATCGCCAATGGAACTTTTACATCTGTATTACTGACAAAAGTTCCACGAGACAATTGCTCCCGAGGACGAACTTTTACTTCTACCATTTTGAAACGCGGTTCTTCCAAGCCAATTTCAATATACTCCGCTCTCTTTTTATATTTTTTTTGTAAATGTTCTAGGATGGAACTTTTAACTGTACGCAAATTCTTCCCTACCATTTGATGTTTTGTTCCCACCAAAAGCCCAAGGACGGCATCGTCACCTAATTCAAAATATAAGATTGGAAAATGAAGTGTTTTCATTAAATGTATTTTCTGTAAAAATTTAAGGAGGTGAAAATAATTGGATTTTTTGATAAAATTGAGAATTAAGTTTTTTTTATTTTACAATAATCTCGCAAAACCTTTTAGTTTTGTTCTTTCATAAAAACGAACACATCACATTTAATTTATTATAAAAAAAACTATATAAATAATGTCAGATAAGAAAGTCATTTTCGCCATGGAAGGCGTTACTAAAATTTACCCGCCAAGTAAGACTGTTTTGAAAAACATTTGGCTCTCCTTTTATTATGGAGCTAAGATTGGTGTCTTGGGTTTGAACGGATCTGGTAAATCTAGTTTGATAAAAATCATTGCCGGACTCGATTCCAATTATCAAGGAAAAGTAACTTTTGATAAAGAATATAAAATCGGTTACCTCGCTCAAGAGCCAGTACTTGATCCTGAAAAAACAGTTAAAGAAATCGTGCAAGAAGGGGTTCAACATATTGTTGATGTGGTGAATGCGTACGAAGAAGTTTCTAACAAATTGGCTGAACCAATGGATGATGATGCCATGATGAAACTCGTTAATGAGCAAGGGGAACTCATGGATAAAATGGATCATTATAATGCATGGGAACTCGATCATACTTTGGAAATGGCAATGGATGCATTACGTTGTCCACCAGATGATGCGAAAGTAGATGTATTGTCTGGAGGGGAAAGAAGACGTGTTGCGTTGTGTCGATTATTGTTAAGTAAGACTGATATTCTTTTACTAGATGAGCCTACCAATCACTTGGACGCAGAAAGCGTACATTGGTTAGAGCAGTTTTTAAAATCATTTCCAGGGACAGTAATTGCTGTAACTCACGATAGATACTTTTTGGATAATGTGGCTGGTTGGATTTTGGAACTAGATCGTGGAGAAGGAATTCCTTGGGAAGGAAATTATAGTTCTTGGTTGGAGCAAAAATCCAATCGAATGGCACAAGAAGAAAAACAAGAATCAAAACGTCAGAAAATATTAAAAAGAGAATTAGAATGGTCTAAGATGTCTCCAAAAGGTCGTCGAGCAAAAGGTAAAGCTCGTTTGAGTGCTTATGAAACGATGAGTGATGCTGAGACAAAAGAGAGAGAAGCAAAGTTAGAATTATACATTCCTTCTGGACCTAGGTTGGGTGATGTAGTGATCAATGCAGAGAATTTGACGAAGTCGTATGACAAAAGAGTTTTGTTTGAAAACTTAAATTTCTCTATTCCTAAAAACGCGATCGTCGGAATTATCGGTCCGAATGGTGTTGGGAAATCGACTTTGTTCCGTATGATTATGGGCGAGGAAACTCCTGACTCTGGAACTATCACAATTGGTGAAACGGTAAAACTAGCCTACGTCGATCAATCTCATAAAGATTTAGTTCCTGAAAAAACGATCTACGAAGTAGTGAGCCAGGGAAGTGAATTTATTACGATTGGAAATAAAGAAATTAACGCTAGAGCTTATATCAGTCGTTTTAATTTTTCAGGTGGAGACCAGCAGAAAAAGGTAAGTACACTTTCTGGTGGGGAAAGAAATCGATTACACTTAGCGATCACTTTGAAGGAAGGTGGAAATGTGATCTTACTAGATGAGCCTACGAATGATATCGATGTGAATACACTTCGAGCATTAGAGGAAGGAATTGAAAATTTTGCAGGATGTGTGCTTTTGATTTCGCATGATAGATGGTTTATTGATCGATTGGCTACTCATATAATGTCGTATGAAGATGATGGTGAAGTGATTTTCTTTGAGGGGAATTATAGTGCTTTTGAAGAAGCGAAGAAGGAACGATTGGGAGATATAACTCCGAAGCGACCAAGATTTAAGACGTTATTGTAAAACCAATTCCCAATGGAGAGCCTTTTTTCTTTGCATTTCGGCAAGGAGAAAAGTTAATTTGGATAGTTTGATGATTTATCAATTTTTTAATTTATCTTTTGCACCCTTGCTTTTGGAAAAGAAGTAAGGGTGTTTCTCTTACATAATAAAACTAATTAGTGTAAGACATTTACATTTCTGACAAAACCAATCATTATGCCTAACTATCGTTTTAAAAAATGCGAACTCTCTGACTTAGCTAAATTGAGAAAAATAAGTATTGAAACTTTTACAGCAACTTACGAAACTAAAAACACGAAAGAGAATTTTGAGAAACATATTAATCATACATTCAATACATCGCAACTTACCAGAGAACTGCTTGACTCAAACACCGTGTTTTATTTACTCCTTTCTGGAAAAGATTTAATGGGTTATTTGAAATTAAATGAAAAGAGTGCGCAAACTGAAAAGATGCAAGATCATTGTTATGAGTTGGAAAGAATTTATTTAAAGGAAGAGTTTCAAGGAAAAGGTTTTGGAAAAACTTTAATTAAAAAATCAATTGAAATAGCAAAAGCGAAAAACAAAAAAGAACTTTGGTTAGGTGTTTGGGAAGAAAATCCAGAAGCTATTGGTTTTTATAAAAAAATGGGATTCGTGGAATTTGGAACACATCCATTTAAAGTTGGGGAAGAGGAACAGGTGGACCTTATGATGAAGGTTCAAATTGAATAACCAATACTCAACAAGGAATAACCAATGTCCAACGCTACAAAAAAAGTTCTTCATTCAAACGTTGGACATTGGTTATTCAAAATTATTTCGTCGCCTCCATCACCAACTTCACCATCTCCCCTATCCTCTTCGGTTCCAACCATCTCGTCACTATCACCAAATCATTCTCTTCATCGACAACGATAAAATTTCCACCAAATCCAGCAGCATAATAAACCTTTTCAGAAACGCCTTCCCAATGTCTTTTTCCTCGTTGATTATTCCACCACATATACCCATAACTTGGATTTGGTTTAGAAGGTTGTTGAACAGCTTTCACCCAATCTCTAGAAATAATTTGTTGTCCATTCCAATTTCCATTTTTCAAAAACAACAAACCAAAACGAGCATGATCCAAAGTATTTATAAAAAGTCCTCCGCCAGAATGTCCACCCCCGCTGACTGACTGCATCATAATTCCATCCACATTGGTAAATGAATTTTCATAACCATACCATCGCCAAGTTGGAGATGCTCCAATCTTATCCATGACCTTTTCTTTTAAAACTTGTGGCAATGGTTTTCGCCAAACTTGTAAAAGTGAATAGGCTAAAACATTCACTCGCACATCATTGTATTCCATCACCGTTCCTGGTTCATTAAACTTTCGAATTTTCCAATCATCGACACCACCTGTTTTTGGCGGACGATCTGCCCAGTCTTTTCCTCCCCACAAACTACCTGACCAATCAGATGATTGAGTCAACAAATGATCCCACGTAATTTTATTGTTATGAACTCCATCAAATGTTCCATCCCAAATCATTTCACCTACTTTATTATTCACATCAGTTATCAATCCAGCATCTATGGCTAAACCACAAACAGTTGACAAATAACTTTTGGTCACACTAAAAGTCATATCCACTCGATTGACATTTCCCCATTGCGCCACAATGTATCCATTCTTTAAGATCACACCTGCTGGGCCACCTCGCTTTTTAGTTTTTCCCAAAATTTGATGATAAGGCTCATGGGAAAATCCTTTTAGGATTGCTACCCTTAAATCTTTAGCACCACTATATTCATTTGCTTCTGCAAAATCAACAGCTTTTTTTAATTTTTCGGCATTGATCCCAAAATCAGATGGCGATTTAGTTGCCCACTCATTTTGAGGAGGAAAGTATTGTTTTTGAGCAAAAGAAATTTGATAAAAAATAGAAAAAGTAAAAACAAAGAAGAACAATTTTTTCATGATATTTTTTTTGCTGAAATTACAAAAACTACATCAAAAAAAAAGTGCATTTGCATAACAATGCAAATACACTTTTTCCGTTTTTTCAAAAAGAGATCATTATCCCATTCCAAACATACTCCAAAATCCTTTTGACTCTTTTTTTACTTTTACCTGCGGAGGAGGTACAGTACATCCCTCACAAAAACTAGTTTCCTCGGAAGTTTTCCCATGAACTCTAGTTCCACATTTTGAACAAATTGCAATATTTGGTTCAGGATCGTGGATTTCAACTTTGCCCCTAAAATTAAGAACATCGCCTCCTTCATCATACTGATATTGCTTTGCTTCAGTTATTCCATAAAAAGGTTCATTCTTCCCCTTCACCCAAAACGCCCCAACTTTTCCAAACATAGGATTGTCTATTTTACTCATATTTAAAATGGTTTTGTTACGAAATAATTTTTAAGAATGCGTGTCTACTACTTTTCAGTTTTAATTTTGACTCAATAAATATATCGAATTATTCAAAATTAAAAGAATATAATTGTATTTAATTGAAAAAATTAAAAACAAAATTCTTTGAACTATTAATTTTTTCAGCATTTTGAAATATAGGTTCTCTATTAATTTTAAAAAGAATTATTCTTCTATCTTAAAAATAAAGCCTTGTCCATGTATATTATTAATATGTACACGTTCATCTTTGGATAAATATTTTCGCAGATGAGAAATAAAAACATCCATACTTTTTCGGCTAAATTCATCAGTTGCTCCCCATATTTCATGGAGTGCTTTTTTACGAGGAAGGAGTTGATTTTCATTTTGACAAAGCATCCGAAGTAGTTCCGATTCCCGCTTAGTGAGATTGATTATTTTATTTTTAAAAACTAATTGTTGAATACTAAAGGTGAATTGATAATCTCCTATTTTAAAAACATCAAGAGTAGGTTTTGATTTTATATTTCGTTTGAGAAGCGCTTTTATTTTTGCCAGAAGTAATTCTTCATCCACAGGTTTTGTGATATAATCATCTGCTCCGATTTTGAAACCTTTTAGTTTATCTATTTTCAATGACTTAGCACTCAAAAAAATAAATGGTAAATCAGGATGATTTCGTTTTATCTTTTCAGCTACTTCATAGCCATTTTGTCCAGGCAACATGATATCAAAGATACCTAATCCAAAAATTGATTGATCCGCTTTTTTCAAACCTTCTTCTCCTGACTTCGCCCAAGTCACATCAAAATCATGCAATCCTAAATATTCACTCAGGATATACCCAAAACTTTCATCGTCTTCAATTAATAATATTTTATTCATTTTGATGAAATTAATATTCAATTAAAATAAATTCAAGTTGGCAATAGAACTCAAAAGGCAATCACAAACTCACACCCATTTTTATATGAATCATTTAAAATAATTTTCCCCTTATGAGCTTCCACTATCGCCTTCACATAGCTCAATCCAATTCCAAAACCTTTACCTTTATATTGATCATTTTTCTGAGCTCGAAAAAACCGATCAAATATTTCTCTTTGAAATTCTTTAGGGATTCCTTCTCCCTCATCTTTTACCGAGATCAATTTGTTGCCATTTTCAGAAAAAGTAGCAATAGTAATTTTTGGAAAATCTCCAGAATACTTCAAAGCATTTTCTATTAAATTATAAATACAATTGGACAAATGAGTGGTATCCCCCTTGATTGAAAAATCTTCTACTTCTAATGACAATGTTATAATCGCTTCTTTTTGTTCTATAATTATTTTTAATCGATCAATCACTTCTTCGATTAAAAAGTGAATATCAATATTCTCTTTTTCTAAAGTCATTTCATTAGATTCAATTAAAGAAAGTTCTAAGATCTTATCGACTTGTCCTTCCAACTTTTTGCTTTCATTTTCAATCAAATTAAGATAAATTTCTTTTTTACTTTCCTCTACATTTTGCTTTTTTAAAACTGCCGAAGCCAATCGAATCGAACTCAAAGGAGTCTTAAATTCATGAGTCATGTTATTAAAAAAATCATCTTTGACTTGACTTAGTTTTTTCTGTTTTGCCAAAGCTCTCAAAGTATAAATAAAAAGTCCCATCAACAATCCCATCAAAAGAATTGTCAAAACCAATTGTGAAAAAATGGCTCGGATCGCTAGTATAAATTGATTTGGAACATGCAATGCAAACCATAGAATATCATCTTGTGATTTTCCATCAATTTTTAAAGTTTGTTCCAACGATCTAATCGTAGTCATCGCTGGTCTCACTTGATGGTTTACAGCTTTTAACCCTTCTTCGGTAATTGTGTCAATATCAATTTTTTCTTGAACAAAATTAAAAGTAACGATGCAGCTAATACAAGTTTTAAATTCTGATGACTTTAATTCCGATTCAAATTTTTCTGTACTGCTTTTGAAAATTCCATCTTTTTTATTCTGAAAAATGGCATAATAATACTCTTCAGAAAGATTTTGGGCACGCATCATCGAATCTATCACCAGGTCGATAGAATCCGTTGGGATAGGCTCTTCTGCTTTTAACAAGAGTGTATTTAAAAGTAATTGCCTATTTTTTAATTCTTTCGCAATCTCAGGAGTAATGGTTTTTAATTGAAGATTTATTTCCTCTTGTTTTAATCGATGTCCCTCATAAATCCATTTGGCCTGAAGCAGACCTATTCCCATCATCGAGAGTGTGGCCAGTAAAATAATCCATTGATGTGTATTTAATATTTTTTTCATCGACAGTAAAAATACAATGAATTCATCCTTCTTTCCAACTGCTTAAGTTTTCATTAAGCTTTTTAATAATTGATTTGGGATATTTCATTTTTCGCTAAAAATAAAACTCGATTATTTGATTTTAATTTGTATCAATCAATTTTGAAATAAATTAAAATATAAAAATCATGAAAAATTTAAATCTATTATTTCTTACAATTGCAATATCACTAGCATTACAAACTTCACTTCTAGCACAATCAAAAGAAGTAAAATTTACAGAAAAAAATCTGGAGCAAAAAATTCTAACCTACCAACCACTTCAACGAGAAGGAGTAACTAAGAAAAATTTTGATCATGGCATTTTTATTTTAGGAGAAGTGAGAAAGGATATCAAAAAAGACAATTTAAAATTTTGCTATGCTGATTATTGGAATTTAATGACTGCATTTCATTCTCTAAAAGAGCCCCATGAACACATCGTACTAGTTTTTCAAAAAGCCATTGATGACAATCCAGAATCTATTTGTGAATATGTTGAGGCATTTGGAGAAAAGGCAGTTACTCGTTTAACTAATTCTATTCCTGAAGTATTTTTGCCATTTTATAAAAATTGTGATAAGCTTACATCAGTTAAAGAAATTTTCGACCCGATAAATTATGCAAAGAAAAATGAGCTAGATGCAGACTTAGTCCAACTCCTACATCAAATTTCTGAAGATGATCAAAAATATCGAAAAGTTAGAGGCGAAGTTGATTGGTCAAAACAAACACCCTTGGATGAAAAAAACATGCAACTCATCGACTCACTTTATAACATTAAACACACGTACATTGGAAAAAGCTTAGTTGGCAAAGAATTAGAATCTACTATGTGGGCGGTGATCCAACATTCAAAAATTGAAACGATGGAAAAATATTTACCGATCATGCATGAAGCTGTCAAAAAAGGGAATCTTTCTGAAGGAACTATAAAATTGACTATTGACAGAATCTATTGTGATAAATATAATTATCAACCTTTTGGAAGTCAATATGGTGGTGATTGTAAATTATCGAATAAAGAAGTTAGGGAAAGAGTAAAGACAAAATATGGTCTAAAGTAAAAATATAAAGCCTTGAATATTGGAAAGTTTATCATTAAATTTATTGATAAACTTTCTACTTTTGCGCCTATGGAAAAACCAGTTTCATATAGAATGCAGATTCCTTTTTTTATCAAAAAATCGGAGACAGATTTTCAAAAAGATTTGTACGAGCGATTTGACGATATGGTGGTTCGACATATTGCTTTGCACTTGGCCGATGATCTTTGGGGCGCGTATCCTTTTCAAAAAGGATTTGATTTTTTAACAAAACATTTACAAAATCAAAACAATGTCAATATTTTAGAATTAGGATGTGGTGTAGGACGAATGATCGGAACACTTGCCAAAGAAAATTCTGAAGGAAATTATTGGGGAATTGATTATAGTTATCAGATGCTCAAACAAGGTCATGACTTTTGGGTGGAGAATAAAACGATACTTTTAGATTTGTCGCACAAAGGTTTTTCAAGAATCCATCTTCCTGGCCATGAGTTAAAAAATTTGAATTTTGGACTGGCAAAAGCAGAAGAGTTGCCCTTCGAAAATGAGTCGCAAGATTTTGTATTTAGCAATTTTTTGTTAGATCGATTGAAGCAACCTTTAGAAGGATTAAAGGAAATGAAAAGGGTACTCAAACCTGATGGAAAAATTATCATCGTGACTCCTCTTAATTTTTTACATAAAGATCATTGGAAGCAATTCTATCCTTCCGTCAAATTATTGCAAGTCATTAAAAATATGGGTTTTGATATTTTGGAATGGGAAGATGAATTTACGATGGAGGAACCTTTAGACTTGAGAGGAAATGTTTTAAAGTGGAATTGTCTGGGGATGGTTTTACAAAAATCATAAAAAATCTTTCCTTTTCATTCTTGCATTTCTTTGATAGAACTCTGGAGCTTTCTTCGAAACCCATTTGATGAACTTTATAATTTCTTCATACTCGATCAGTTTTTCAACTGTATTAAATTCATCTCTTAGTTCCTTTAAGGTAAAGACTGAATGAATCTTTTGATGACAAATATTATGAATCTCGATTAATTCAGAATCTTTCCCTCCTCTTGATTTTGGTATTAGATGATGCTTTGAAATATTTTCTTTTCCTAAAGGTCTGCTGCATATTGGGCAGATTTCAATATCCATGAGTTACTATTTTTCTTAAGCGCTATTTTTTAATCAAAAGCAATACAAATCTAGGAAGTCCAAAGTTCAATCCTCTCCTTATTTTTTACTTCATTTCAAAAATATATTCCCCTTGCCAATCCTTCGGAGGTGCTTCTGTTTGAAATCTTTTACAGCGCTGGATATATATTTTAATGACTTTATCATTTGGAAAAATAGCTAAGCTTTTTTCAAAAAATTCAATGGCTGTTTCCCATTTTTCCTCAAAATAAAACTTCAATCCTTCTTTATAAAAAGGTAAAGATTCTATTTTCATTTTTTTGATTTCCAATGGATTTGCATCGAAAACTTCATAGATGGAAACAATATTAGATTTTCCTTTGACCACTACTTTATCTAATTGTCGAATATGAAAATCTCCCTCATGAATTAGATTTTTTGTCGTTTCTGAAATGATGATTTCAACTTCATAATATTTTGTCAAGGACTCCAATCGAGAAGCTAAGTTGACCGGATCACCGATGACTGTCGAATCCATTCGAGAGGCAGATCCAACTGTTCCCAAAATCACTTTCCCTGTATGAATCCCAATCCCAAATTGTATAGGAAATTTCGTATTATTCACCTCATCATAGTTTCGTTGAACTTCATGCATAGCAATTCCAGCTAGTACCGCATCATTTGGATGATAGGATATGTCCTCCTCTTTTCGATCAAAAATACTCATGATCGAATCTCCAACATATTTATCAATAAAGCCATTATTTTGATGAATAGGTAAAGTCTTTTTATCAAAAAAATCATTGAGAAAAACGAGTAGTTCTTGACTTGACATCTGTTCAGAAATTTCACTAAAAGAACGAATATCTGAAAAAGAGACTGTCAATAATTCTTCTTTTGCTATCCCGATAGGAATGATGTTAGTAGCTTTTATATTTAATCTTTCTAGAAATTGTTCAGGGACAAATTTTCGAAAAGTCTCTGATAATTTTCGACTGCGATCAATACTTGTTGCAAACAATCTGGTTAAAAATAAAGCTTGCAACAACATAAAAAATAGAATTCCAAAAGGAAATAAATATCCTTCTGATGTTCCTCTTGCATCATAAAACGTATCGTACCATCCAACAAAAATCACCACAACCATTCCAATAGTTAAGATGACTCCTCCCCTTCTTTTTCTTATTAAAACTTTGGTAAGTGCATAAATTAAAAGGATGGTGCTAAATACCAATAAACCTTGGAAGAAGGGTGTTCCCCAATTATTCAAGTCATTTGGGGCAAACAAAGTAAAAATAACTAATGCGGTACAACCTCCTGTAATAAATCGTATCGCTCGCTTGGGAAATTCTTTTGGAAAGAGAACACGTAAATACTCAAAAAAGAAAAGTACAATAATATAAATCGACAAATATGCTAGTTTTGAATTAAGCTCGGTGGAGATATCAGTCCAATAAATTAATAGTTTATCCCCTGTCGTCATTACCCTCACCATGGAAAAGAAACATAAAATACTGAAGTACAAAGCACCCATAATTCTTCTTCTCATTTGAAAAAAATATAAATGAGAAATACCTATTATTAAATAACAACCAATCAAAAACCAAACGCTTGCTATACTTTTTGCGCGAATGTTTTGGATACTTGATTCTGTGCCTAGCAATATACTTTTACGAATAAGTCCAGCCTTAGCTGATCTAAAATTACTGACTTGAAGGAGAATTTCTGCTTGTCCATTTTCTAATTCAAAAGAAGTCAAACTTGCATCGATTCGGGCAATCATACTGGATTTATCTTTACCCACCTTTCCATGAGCAATAACTAAATTTTCATCAATCCAGAGATTATAGGCATCTCGAATTTCTGTTAAGCGTACGCATAATTTTTTTTGTTTAGGAGAGGTAATAATTTTTAAGCGGTAAGTAGTATAACCTTTGGCAGGATATGGTTGGTTATTTTCATCTAAGTAAGTATTCCAGGGTTTTGGAACTTTTACATAGGTTGGAGAATATTTGTTGTTTTTAAAATCTTCAGGCGTTATTAATTCATTCCAGTAGAATTCCCATTCTCCATTTAACAAAACACTTCCATCTTTTTCAAAATCCCAATCAGATAAATCAATGATTCCTTCTGAAGCTATTGGATAGCTTTGGGGATTATTATTCTTTGGTTTGCAACCAAAAAAAATTAGTAAAAGGATACAGAAGGTTGTTTTTTTCAAAGGTTATTGGAGTTAAATTTTTGGTTTTTTATTCAGAGATTTTAATTTAACATTTTTATTCTACAAAAAGAAAGACCTCATTTAAATTAAAATGGAGTAATTCTTTTTAATATTTAGCTTTTACCTTTTCAAAGTTTCTACCCACTTTCTCTATTTCCTATACCACTACCCTAAAAATTACAAAATCCTAGATTACAAAAAAATGAAGAATTTTGATCCAAAATAAAGAATGATCTAAATTTAGAATTATCAATAAAAACAAATAAAGAAAATTCTGAATGAGGAAATAGATTTGCAATAAAAAAAAGCATTCTCATTTTTATAAGAATGCTTTTTTATGAGATCTAAATGATTTCAATAAAATTAATTAGTTCGATAGGGAAATCTTCTTGCCGATCGAGCATTAATCGTTTCAATAACATCTTCAGAAGTACTTCGCCAGTCTGCATCAAAATCATAGGCAATAGACCATAGTACATTTCCATCATCTTGATTGACTAAAGTATAATCAGTTCTGACAGTTTTATTTCGATTATTGATAAATGGAAGTACTCGATTATTAGTAATCGCACCAATGATTTGGGTCCCTGCTTCAATTCCATATGAGGCCAAATCTGACATATACCTACGTTTCTCAATTTGAGCTTTCACCACCGCATCAACACCTAATAATTTAGCGAGCTCTGCAGGATCTTTTTCCCATGAATCTCTAATGTCAATTCCATTTTCTTTCAAAATATTTAAAGTCTTTGAATAATGTTGAAAATCAACTCTTAATTGATTTCGCCCTTGCCGAGTACTTGCTAAAATCGCATTGAAAAAAGATGATTGGAAGGCTTTACTTTCTGATATTTCGATTCTTTTAATGTCTTCTTCTGTTAACTCTTTTGGAGGAACACCGGTGTAGACCATTTCAAATGGAAGGACTGCAATAGTTTGGTGGTTAAATGTTTTTTCTTCAAAATCAGCCACGGTATAATATTGTTTGCAGCTTGTGAATAAGAGTAAAAAAAATACTGGAAGGCAGATTAAGGTTTTCATAGTTAGGAGATTTAAATGTGATTGAATAAGTTTTCTTCATATCAAATATATATCCCTACACTCCTTTTTTCAAAAAATAAAATGATTTTAACGCAGGATTAACTCGCTCCTTATCAATGTGTTATAAATTAAAAACAATTCAATTAATTTTTAAGAATTTGATAACATGAAATCAGATTTGAAAATTCTTTTTCCAATCCAAAATTTATACTTATCTTTTCATTAATAAATAAATTCAATCTTATAACAATACTATTACAAATATGGAATATCGACGACTCGGCAAATCTGGTTTACAAGTAAGTGCTCTTTCTTTGGGTTCATGGTTGACTTTTGGAAAACAAATAAGCGATGATACAGCTGAAGATTTAATGAAATTAGCTTACGATAAAGGTGTTAATTTTTTCGACAATGCTGAAACTTACGCAAATGGAAAATCTGAAATCGTGATGGGAAATATTTTGAAAAAAATGGGTTGGGATCGATCAAGTTATGTAGTATCGAGTAAAGCTTTTTTTGGAGATGGTGGAAAATTACCTACTCAACTTGGTTTGAGTCGAAAACATTTGGTGGAAGCGTGCGATGCTGCTTTGAAAAGATTGCAAGTAGAATACTTGGACTTATACTATTGCCATAGACCTGATAAAAATACGCCAATCGAGGAAACTGTTATTACTATGAATCATTTGATTCAGCAAGGGAAAATATTTTATTGGGGAACGTCGGAATGGAGTGCGCAGGAAATTATGGAAGCACACATGGTAGCAAAAGAATATCGATTAATTGGTCCGACGATGGAACAACCTCAATACAATATGTTTCATCGAGAAAAAGTAGAAGTAGAGTTTAATCAAATTTATAAAACGGTTGGATTGGGAACTACAATTTGGTCGCCTTTGGCTTCAGGAGTTTTGACAGATAAATATATTGGCCAAATGCCTGAAGGAACTCGTTTAGGTATGGCTGGTTTGGAATGGTTAAAACAACGATCACTTGATCCGCATCGATTGAGTTTGTGTAGAAAGCTAAATAAATTGGCAGGTGAGTTAGACACAAGTTTAGCAAAATTAGCGATTGCTTGGTGTGCGAAAAATCCAAATGTAAGTACCGTTATTTTGGGTGCGTCAAAACGACATCACCTTGAAGAAACTTTGACTTCTTTGGAGATTATTCCAAAAATTACGGAAGAGGTAAATCAGCGAATTGAGAATATTTTGGAAAATAAACCGGAGCTTCCGATGTTTTAATCAAGTAGTGGTGAGTTGCACGTAGCGATTTATCACTACTTAATTTATATTAATTCTAAAAAATAGTTTTAACAGCCTCTCCTTAAATTTGAACTTTATCAGCCATAACTTTATCAAGTATTCAAGCACAAGTGTTGAGTGATTTTTTTGACAAAAAATACTTTAATAATGAATACTGGAATTTATTTTAAGCAACTAGCCAACCTAGCTTTAGCCTTCCTTATTTTTATTTTATCCTTTTTTGCTTATCAGATTTTTATAGTGAATCATGAACCTGAACCTTCAGGAGTTTGTGGAACAGAATCTCCTAGCTGGAATTCAAAAATTGAAAATTACGAGGAGATTCAATTAGGAATGCAGTTATTTAAAAACAATTGCGGTTCTTGTCACGCTAAAAACATGAAAGCTAAAATGACTGGACCAGCCTTAAAAGATGTAGAAAAAAGATGGAATAATAATCGGGAAAATTTACGTACTTGGATTCGAAATTCTCAAGCCTACTTAGCGACTGGTGATATGTATACAAATGCAATGTATCAGGAATATGGAGGAAGCGTGATGACTGCTTTTCCTAATTTAACTGATGAGGAGATAGATGCTATCTTGGATTATATCAATTTTATAGCTTATCCTGGAGGCTTTGTTTCTAATCCATAAGGCTTTGTTTAAGGTAATTAGGTATCGGATACCTTGAAGGTATCCGATACCTTTTCTAAATATTACTCTGAAGTATCTCCTGCTTCAATGTTAAGTGCTTGTGGTTTAGCACCTACTTCTACCCATTTTCCAGGCTTACGAGAATAGATGTCATTGTCATACATTGCTTCGCAATAAGTAGTTGGTAAATAATATCTTCCTTGATAAGAAGCATTCAATTGCACTCGATAAGTTTGTCCTCGATTTCGATAAATATCAAAATAAGTCAACACTCTGTCATCTCGAATATCTTGGTATTCAGGTCGAGATGAATTTTTGAAAGTCGTCATATTACTCATCCGAGAATTATGAATTTCCCAACCTGAAGGGAACACTTGCGTCAATGCCATCTCATCTAAACGATATCGATATCCAGGATTAGTGATTGAAACTTCAGCGACAAAATCAGTTCCTTGCACCAAGAAGGAAGGATCAATTTTTTTCCCTTTCATGTCTGTGTAATTGACTGTCATTCTCAAATTACTATCTTCTTCTTTTTGATCTCCGATGAGTGGTTGACCTGTCGAAATTGCTCTCACGTACAGAATCCCATTTGATTCATTTTTAGCGGTAATTGATCTATTGGCAGCTCCGTCGATTGGAACATCAAGTTGCATCATTGGTTTACTAGAACCTCCATTGACCATTTTTCCGCTCCCAATTTTGAATTTAAAATTAAACTTCTCACCTACTTCATTGTCACCAACAAATTTCCCAATCGCAATTAAACTATAAGCTACCGTTTGGGTACTATACCATTCACCTGAACTCAATCGTTTAGAAATTCGTTTAGCGACGCCACCTGCTTCGTCCATTTTTCCCATCAATGTCAACGTCTCCAAAATCATTGCTTCATCTCTAGTTCCTGATCCATAACTATAATACATCCCTCGATAATCTTCTACGGTAAAATCTAAACCAGTAATGATTTGCTGGGCCACTTCTGGTTTTCCAGCTAAAGCATAGGCAGCTGCCAATCGCCATCTTGCTACGTGATACATATCTTTTACCTCACGTAATTGATTCATCGCTCCTATCTCAGGATTTCCAGAAAGTGCCAAAACATACAATCGATAAGATTGATCTAATTGCTTTTGCCGTAATCGCCATTTGTAATTGTAATATTTGTAATAACTGTTTTGCTCAACTGAGTTAGTCCATTGTCTAGATTTTTTAGCTTGGTAAGCTACCCATCGCTCTTCCATATTCAATGGTAATTTATAACCCAATGCTTTTGCTTCCATGAGGAAGTGTCCTGCGTAGCTAGTTCCCCAATCTGAATTATCTCGATTGCCTGCCCAGTAGGACATTCCACCTTCGGAAGTTTGGAATTTTTTCAATCGAGTGATAGCAGATTTAATATTTTTCTCCGTCTGTTTTTTGATTCGTTCATCGACGTCTAACAATCTACTTACATAAAGTTGTGGAAATGCTCCCGAGGTCGTTTGTTCCACACAACCATGTGGAAATCGAATCAAATATTGTAATCGTTTTCCTAAATTAATTGGTGGAATATTTGAAATTTCTAATGTTCCAGTATTTGTTCCGCTAACCCCAACAGGCAAGAGTTCAGAAGTCCATTCTTGTCCTGGTTGTAACACCTTCTCTGCTACTTCAGTCACATATGGATTTGGATTTCGCACTTGTATTTCAATTTCTTGAGTAGCAGTTTCGCCTGCTCCAGTTGCTGTCATTTTAAATCTTGCAACTCCGATAGCTTCTTTTACTTTGATATCAAAAGTTGCTAGTTGATCTCCAATCTTAGAAAAAGAAAGATTCTGCGAACTACCTCCGACCAGTTCCACTAAGCCACTTGACTCTTCAATTTTCACATTTACATTTTTGACTTTTTTATCCATGGCAAAAATGTTAACTGGTAATTTCAACGTCTCACTTGGTCCTAAAACTCTTGGCAAGGTTGCGAGCAACATCAAAGGTTTTCGGACAAATTTAGTTTCTTCAGTATGACCATAAGCCCCATCTTTAGCAGCCACCACCATAGCTCTTACTGAACCAACATAGTTCGGCATCGTAATCTGATGTGTAGCCGTTTTTCCTTTTTCCAAATAAAATGGCCCAAGGTGAATTACTACTGGTTTGAATCGATTTGCTTTTTGAGCGTCTTTCTTTTTTCCAACTTCATCATCACCACCAATACTCAAAATACTTTCTAATTTTCCACCGTAAGCTCCTAAAACTTGATCGTACACATCCCATGTTTTTACACCTAGTGCTTCTCTGGCATAAAAGGTTTTCCAAGGATCAGGAGTTTTAAAACGAGTCAAATCTAATAATCCATCATCCACAATCGCAACGGTGTAAGCCATCGCTTTTCCATTCTCTTCTGAAACTTTTAAGGCAAAAGTCTCTTCTGGTTTTAACTCTGGTGGCATATTTAATTTTGGAGCCAAACGAGTTTTTTCATCTTCCACATGAATTGGAACTACTCCATACATTCTGATCGGCAAATCATTTTGTACTTGGCCATGAGGTTGAATCAAAGTAACATGAGCATAAACTGTTGGCGTCATTTCTGGCTGCGCATAAAAGGTAAATTCATTATCTCCCTTCTTCGCATCTATCCAATAAGTCTCGACAATTCGAGACCCATTTTCAATGGAAACCAAACATCTCCCTGACTCACTTGCAGGAATATTTAATTTCACTTCATCGCCCACATTGTATTTTTCTTTATCAGAAACAAATGACAGCATCGCCGCAGCTTGACGCATTTGTTGATTAGCGTACGAGTTGTCACCTTCGTCTTCGTCATCTTCTCCATCGCCATCCGCATCATCATACCAAGGATATCCCGCGTAGAAAAAACTTCCAGAACAATGTCCACTTTCTTCATCACAAACTCGAACCATGTATCTCCCCCACTCTTCCACATTGATCGTCCAATCTGCTTTTCCTTTGCTATTCGTTACCAATGAAGTTTTCTCCTTCGCCAAATTATGATTCGAAGAATTATACTGCATTAAATCATTACTGTAGCTATCCCACCACCATCTCCATTTCACTCGATACAATCCGATGTTTAATTTTCTTCCTTTCATAGCGTTACCATCTCCATCGACTGCTACGAAATCTAACGTTCCATCTCTCTCCACTTCGATACGTTGTTCGTGATATTTGTTTCTTGGAATTTTCACTCCTACGTAACTATCGAACGGATCATAATCCACCGAAAACTGATCAGCACTTGCATCGCCTCCTTTTTCAAAAGCACGTACTTTAAATGCTGCTCGAATTTTTCCTGTAGCAGAATTTTTGACATCTAAGTTTGCTTCTACTTTTGTAAAACCATTTCCATCCAAAGCTCCATCATAGATCGTTTTTGGTTGTTGAGAAAAACGACGAGTTGGATCACTAAAACGGAATTCTTTAAATTCTTTAAAATAAGTTGAAGCAGATTTTAAATGCATTTCTACTTTTGTCGTCAAGTTGGAAGCAGGTGCTCCATGCAACCAATTGACTTGTAAATCACCTTTTAGTTTTGCATCAGCCGCGGAGAACTTATCTTTTCCAAAATCCATATTAATTTTTAATCGGTTCGGTTTAACCGTTTCGATTTTTAGGTTTTTGGTAAATCTTGCTCCACCAACTTTTGCGATAGCTCTCCAATTTCCAGTTGGGGCATCCGAACTTGTTGCAGTATGTAATGCATAAACATTATTGACATTATCGAGCACTACTCGTTTTTCTTTTAAGGTTCCTCGCACATCATACAACTCAAAAGTCACCGGATGATTAGGAGGTAATTTTCCAGTTTTATCTTCTAATATAAAATTCAAAAAGATAGAATCTCCTGGTCGCCACACGCCTCTTTCGCCATACATAAATCCTTTCAAGCCTTTTTGGGCATAACTTCCACCTACATCAAAACGTCCTAAAGGCAAGGAATTTTGATCCATTATTTTTAAATAACCTCTTTGATTTCCTTTATTGGCGATCACAACAAATGGATCTGTATCAAACTCAACTGCAGCCATTCCATGATGATCGGTGGTTACACTTTTGATTAATTGTTGCTGATAATCATAAAATTCTAAGTTGACATCTGACATCGAACTTGTAGTCCGCAAGTCAGTTACTGCTATCATATAATTATCATCAGAACCTCTTTTTACCAAAATTCCCATATCTGATGCCAAGACATTTCTTCGCACAAATCTATTCGATTCATAGTATGCTGGGTAGCAAGGATCATTTCTATGCTCATATCGATAACCATCATAATTACTTCGGTATTGATTCCAAATCGAAGTGAATTTTTTACCATCATTTTCCATAAATGGATCAGCAATCACTTTTTTATCTTTTGAATTTTCATCATCAGACTCACAAGTGTAAGCAGCATATTCAGGACGAATTCCCATGCTCACTTGATAAATCGCATGAGGATCATCATTAATCAAATCACTTAAATCTAACGCATAATGCGTCCAATCTCTCGCATTAGCATCTGGGTTAAGTTGCGATAATTGAATTTGTTTTTGCATAATAATTCGTCCAACTTGATTTAAGTTATACCAACCATCGACTTCATTATTTTGCAAAAATTGCAAGACATTATTATTGAAAATTTTAATTACTTCTACATCTACATATTTTAAATTCACCGCATCAAAAGGAAACATTAAACCTTTGGAGTTTGGCATAATCACTCCGTTTCCAACAAGACGTACACGTGGCTTCTTTTGTTTTAAAACTAATTTCCACTCGCTGTCATTTTTCATTTTATAACCTGCAGCACTTTTGATTCCAATCGCTGCTTTCACAGTAATCACACCAGCAGTTTTCCCTTGTGGATAAACGCTCACCTCGCTGCCATTAATCATATATTTTAATTTCCCTTTTTTTCCAACCAAGGAAATCAAACCAGTTAAATCTTGCGACTTATTTAATGGGTCAGAAAAGTATAAAACGATGTATGGATTGTCCCCTTGCATCACTTTTGCATCCATCACTTTGAATTCACCCAATGCTGGAATTTCTACTTTTTTAGAACTTTTCTTTTCTAATCCCATTGGTTTTCCATCCCAAAGAACCTCTACTTCAGAAGATTTTTCTCCACGCTGAATATTTTCGATAACAAACGTGTGTTTAATGTTATCTTCTTTATGTTCCCATGTGATCGGCAAAGAATTCCCATCTTGCTTTGCTACCACCAATTTTTCTACATCACTTGCATTAGCCACGTCAGCAGTATTCAACCATCCAGATAATCTCTTTTTCTTTTCATCTCCACCTAGATCATTTTTTAATCCTTCAACTGAAATAAAGAAATGCTGTTCTTTTGTAAAAAAATTAAACTCGAATGTTTTCGCATCCGAAGGCACTTTTTTAAAGATTTTGGACAAAGCAAATTTTCCTAAATAATGTTTATCCGAAGGCAAATTTTCCTTTGGCTGAAAAACAATCGTTTGTTCATCTTGCCATTGCGCAGTTCCATCAATTGAAGGCTTGAATGAAAAAACACCTTTAGCAACTTCAGTTCCCACCAAATCTTTTCCAACTGGCGAAGTCAACTGAACTCGAATCGGATCAGCTTTTGAAATGGAATTAGAAGTGTAAGCATAAATATAATTGCTCATGTTCGTCGTCATTTCTTTTGCTTCCAAATCGGATTTGCAAGAAGAATAACCAACCAATAAAATCAAGGATGCTAAAAATAAAGAAGGGAGATTTTGGAATTTCATTTTTCTCATATTTTGGTTTTTAAGAAGAGTACTAAAGATAAAGTTTTTATCTAAACGCAGCATTTGGTGATTGAATTTTATTTTTAGAAAAAGGGACTGTATGAACATAGCAAATAATTTAACGGTGAACTGTGACTAATTAACGGTTAATAATAGTTTTCATTTTTGTTGTTAAGCTTTATCAAAATATGCTCACAATCTAAATCAATCTACATTATATATATAGGTGCAATGATTATTTGCATAAACATATCTATTATTCGTAGTTCACTAAAGATTTTTTGAAAAAGTCAAAAAGAGATTTGTTGCGTTTAGAAATTTGGAATACATTTAACTTTTAATAAACATGTACGTATAAAATGGTGTTTAGTTTTAAAAAATAAAAATCTAACCTCATTAAGAATACAGTAGGTTTTCAATTCAATATCAATGACTGACTTTCTTCCATTATTTCCACTCAAATTAGTTGCCTTCCCTGGTGAAGAACTCAACTTGCATATCTTCGAACCTCGATATAAACAACTCATTCGAGAATGCGATCAGAATGGAACGACCTTCGGACTTCCTGCTTTTTTGGACAACAAAGTTATGGACTTTGGAACTGAAATTGAACTGATTAAAATCATCAAAAAAGGCTCTGATGGTTCTATGGATATCAAAACTCGTGGACTTGGGGTTTTTAAAATACATGAATATTACTCGATCATTTCTGATAAAATGTACTCTGGTGGAGACATTAACCGAGTAACTGGAAATGAAAATGGTGATCCGCTTTTGTATCCTAAAATATTGGCTTTGACGGAGCAACTTTACGAATACCTTTCCATCAAAAAAGACATTCCTAAAGATAGATCTGATTTCTCCACTTTTGAAATGGCTCATCATGTTGGGTTTTCTCTCAAACAAGAGTATAAATTTCTAACGATTCCAAATGAAGTGGATCGCCAAGAATTTATGTTTGACCATCTAGAAAATTTGATTCCGATTGTAAAAGATATGGAAAGATTGAGGAAAAGAGCGGAGATGAATGGGCATTTTAAGAATATTATCCCACCGATCTAAACGTAGCTGGACTCTCCTGAGTCCAGAATATATGGTACTGGACTCAGGAGAGCCCAGCTACGAAAAAAAAACCATCCAAATATTAAAGGTGCTATTGGACCCCTGGTATGACATGATTAGGGTAGCCGATTCATTTTGGGT
>CAJQQY010000008.1 GCA_905480595.1 uncultured Saprospiraceae bacterium
TGTCGCAGTTGGTTGAGCTGGTGCAGGTACTGCATCACACTCAACTGTTACATTTCCAGGTACACCAACCAAAATTGGATCAGTTGTATCCTGAACTTCAATTACTTGAACTTGAACATCTGTATTTCCACAGTTATCACTTGCAGTCCATGTCCGAGTCAAAGTATAATTGTCTTCGCAGTTTCCGTCTGTTCTAACTTCTGCGAAAGTAATTTCCACATCAGTATCACAATTGTCATTTGCCTCAAGTGTCGCAGGCGCTGGAACTAAATCACATTCAACAGTTACATCTGCAGGTACACCAAACAACTCAGGATCAGTTGTATCCTGAACTGTTACGATTTGAGTTTCAGAATAATCATTTCCACAAGCATCAGTTACAGTCCAAGTTCTTTCCAATGTGTATGAGTAAACACATGAACCATCTATTTTCACTTCGTTAAAAGTTACAGTAGGATTTGGATCACAATTGTCTTCTGCAGTTGGATTTGCTACTTCTGGAATTGCATCACACTCAACAGTCATATTCGCAGGTACACCAATCAAAATTGGATCAGTTGTATCTTGAACGGTGATGTTTTGAATTTGAACGTCTTTATTTCCACAATTATCTGTTGCAGTCCATTTTCTAATCATCAAGTAACTATCAGGACAAGTTCCTGGAACAATTTCTACTTCAAATTCAATGTCAACATCTGTATCACAATTATCAGAAGCAGTTGGTGTTGCTGCTGTTGGAATTACATCACACTCAACTGTTACATCTGAAGGTACCCCAATTAATTCAGGATCTATTGTGTCTTGAACTGTAATCACCTGAACTTGAACATCTGTATTCCCACAATTATCAGTTGCTGTCCATGTTCGAGTTAAGGTATAATTATCTGTACAGTTTCCATCTGTAATTACTTCTTGTAAATCTATTGTTAGATCTGTATTACAATTGTCAGAAGCGATTGGTGTTGCTGCAGCTGGAATTGAATCACATTCAACTATTACATCCTCAGGAATTCCTGCAAGAATTGGATCAGTTGTATCTTGAACGGTGATAATTTGAGTTTGTGAAACTGAATTTCCACAATTATCAGTTGCGGTCCATGTTCTTTCTAATGTATAATTGTCTTCACAGTTTCCATCTACTCTTACTTCCGCAAAAGTAATTTCTACATCAACATCACAATTATCATCACTATAAACTGTAGTCCCTGGTGCTGGAATCGCATCACACTCAACTGTTACATTTACAGGTACATCATATAGGTGTGGATCAGTTGTATCTTGAACTGTTATGATTTGAACATGAACATCTGTATTTCCACAGTTATCTGTTGCAGTCCATGTTCGAGTTAATGTATAATTATCTTCACAGTTTCCATCCGTTCTAACTTCTGCGAAAGAAATCTCTACATCAGTATCACAATTGTCAATTGCTTCAGGTATTGCTGATGCTGGAACCAAATCACATTCAACTGTAACGTTTGCAGGTACACCAATCAACTGAGGATCAGTAGTATCTTGAACCGTAATGATTTGAGTTTGAGAAACTGAATTTCCACAATTATCTGTTGCTGCCCATGTTCTTTCTAATGTGTAATTATCCTCGCAGTTTCCATCTACTCTTACTTCCGCAAAAGTAATTTCTACATCAACATCACAATTATCATCACTATAAACTGTTGTACTTGGTGCTGGAATCGCATCACATTCAACTGTGATATTTCCAGGTACATCATATAGGTGTGGGTCAGTTGTATCTTGAACGGTGATAATTTGAGTTTGTGAAACTGAGTTTCCGCAGTTATCTGTTGCTGTCCATGTTCTTTCTAATATATAATTGTCTTCGCAATTTCCATCTATTCTTACTTCTGCAAAAATGATTGCTACGTCTGTATCACAATTATCATTTGCTGAAGGAGTCGATGGCGCTGGTATCGCATCACATTCAACTGTGATATTTCCAGGTACATCATATAGGTGTGGATCAGTTGTATCTTGAACTATAATTACTTGTTGTTGAATATCAACATTACCACAATTATCAGTTGCTGTCCATATTCGAGTTAAAGTATATGAATTATCAGTACAACTGCCGTTAGTTGTCTGAGTTGAAATTTCTTGATATTCAATATTTACGTCGTTATCACAATTGTCTGAGGCAGATGGATTAGCAGGTGCTGGAATGGCATCGCATTCAGTTGTTTCATCTGCTGGAACTCCTGTTAACTCTGGAGAAGTAGTATCCGTTACAGTTACTATTTGAGTTGCAGTAGCTGAATTTCCACAATTATCTTCAGCAACCCAAGTTCGAATTAATGTAAAACTATTATCACAACTTCCAGGCACAAATGCTTCATTGAAATTTACCGATACATCGTTATCACAATTATCATTTACTGTTGGAGTTGGAATCTCAGGAATTGCATCACATGAAACTGTTTCATCACTAGGAACAACAATAGTTGGTGCTTGCGAATCTTGAACAGTTACTACTTGCGTCAAAGTTGATTGGTTACCACAGTTATCTGTAGCAGTCCAAATTCGAGTGATTGTATAATTATCTGTGCAGGATCCCGCAGATGTAAATTCATCACTTAAAACAATGTGTACATCTGTATCACAGTTATCATTGGCAACTGGATTTGGAGCAGTCAAGTCATCACTACATTCCAAAGTTACATCAGCCAATGGTTCGAAAACAGGTGACGTTAAATCTGAAACAGTTATAATTTGAGTATGAGAAAATGTATTCCCACAGTTATCAGTTGCAGTCCAAATTCTTTCTAATTGATAATTATCTTCACATGTTCCATCTATTCTAGTTTCAACAAAAGAAACCGAAACATCTGCATCACAATTGTCCGTTGCAGTCAAAGTTACTGGTACAGGAACTGCATCACACTCCGCTATCATATTATCAGGAAGATTAGAAAAGACTGGATCAGTTGTATCTGAGAAAGTAACTAACTGGGTTGCAGTAGTTGAATTTCCGCAATCATCAGTTGCTGTCCATTTTCTCAAAATAGAATAATTGTCATCGCAATTTCCCTGTTGAATTTCTTCTTCATAAACAACATCTAAATCATCATCACAAGCATCTGAAAAATCAGGAGCAATAACAGCTGGATCATCTTCACAGTTTACCGTCAAGTCAGCTGGTAAATTTGTAAATGTAGGAGCATTGTTATCTTCAACTGTTATTGTTTGAACAGCTGTGATAGTTTGAGTATTTGTGTTTGTTGTAGTGGTACAATTTCCTCCAGTAATTTTCAAATCATCCAAATCCCACGCTTGTGCAGACCCACCATTTCCAACTGTACAATATCCAATTAAGTGAAATTCGAAAGTTGTATTTGAAGTAAAACTAAAATCAGGATCATTTGAAAAATCAAAAGTTTCCAAAGTCCAATCTAACGTTGTTGGATTACCATAAGAAGTAAAAATCTCAGTCCCATTTTTCAAAATACGAACTCCGTATTTCGTCGGATAGTTATTTAATGGGTTATTATTTGAGTAAGTATACTCAGCATATAATGGTGCTTTTTCAAAAAATTCTAATTTAGAAATTTTTCCAGTATCGCCATTTTGAGGACTTAGAGAAACTGAAAACATCAAAATATCATCATCATTATTCCTGAAAGTACAAGTAGGATGCGCAGGGATACACATTCCTGAAACGCCCTGAGGTCCAGGAGTACATGAGTGAGCATCTTCTCCACTTGAAAATCCTGTAGCAGATACATTGGACAAACCTCCATTGTTTGGATAAGTAGCGTGGAACTCACCTAATGAATTATAATTGCCATCATCATGACACTCATCCATTGTATATCTTACAATATTTTCATCTTCGCAAGAAGACGAATTTGTATTCGTTTCATAAGTATATTCAAAAGTACGAGTGATTACTTTTGGACAATCTCCAGATTCAACATCCGTATAAGTAATGTTGGAATTAAGTGATGATGAAGAACATCCGCCTTCAATTTGAACATCATCAATATCCCAAGCTGCAACATTTGCTCCATTTCCAACTAAATCATATCCTAATAATTCAAATGAAAAAGTTGAAGTAGAAGTAACTTTAAAATCATCATTTCCACTAAAATCAATAGTTTCCAAAGTCCAAGTATTAGTTGCTGGAATATCTATTTCTTTAAATATTTCCGTTCCATCTTTTAAAACTCTTATTCCATATTTTTTTGGATAATTGTTTGGTCCACTTGGCCCGTCAATCCAAGAAAATTCAAAAGGAGCTAACTCCCAAAACTTCAATCCAGTCAAATGAGTCGTTTCTGTAGGATCTAATGTTACACTAAATCGAATCGCTTTATCATCATTATTATTAAATGAACTTGAGTTCTTCGCACTTACACACATTGCTTCTCCACCTTCTCCTGCTCGAGGATAAGTACATGAATGACCTTGTCCATAATTTCGAGTTACATTAGTTGCTGATACATTTCCACAACTTAAAGTTGTTGGGTATGTTGGCGTAAATTCACTAAAATTTAAATTTGTTCCATTTGAAGAGTAAGATGTACATGCATCCAGATCCCATTCTACAATTGGAAATGAAGCAACAGAAACACAATTCAAAGTAGCTTCTCCAATATCAGCAGGATCAATTGAATCAGTACATTCAACGGTAATATCAGCTGGTGCATTTATTTCAGGAGTACTACCATCAGCACAAATTCCTGGATCTCCACAATTGTCTAAATTTCCATTAAAATCTCCATGTCCTGTATAAGAACCTGATATTTTAAACCAACCTGAAAGGCCATATGCTGCATTTTTTACATTTGCTCCAGTTCCAATTTGAAAACCAAATTCATAATCTCCTGGGTTATGTGTAATTGTCAAAGACTCTCCAGCATTTCCTCCTAATCCTGTAAAATAACTATTTGAATTATCTACTTCATAGTAAGTCCAAGTCGTATGATCTGCCCCTGCAACTCCTGCTTTATAGTCTCTTCCAAGAGCAGACCATTCCGCCCAACTTCTTTTATTAATTAATTTCACACTATATTCCCATTGGAAAGAAGGGTCATCAATATTGCCTGCTACTCCTGAAATCAAAGCGGTTCCATCTGCATATTCAATAATAGATGAATTATTATTAACTACTGAATAACGGCTAATTGGAGTTGATTCCCCTGGTAACTTAATCCAGAGTAATCTTGAACCTGATGTTGAACCATCTGTTCCATGGTCATTCAACTCACAAGAAGTTTCACCCGGAGGAGGAGGAGTTGTACATTCCCCATCTACTTCCACAGCTCCAGCCAAAACATAAGATTGACCATTTACACTTTGACCATTTTGATTATGTCGAGTATCAATATTTAAAGTTACTTGATTTGCAGATGCTGGCACATTATTTAAAACTACTTCTACCAAATCCAAACAACATCCCAAAGTACTACTTGGCCCATAAACAAAGGTTTGATTAGAAACACCACCTGCATTAGCTTCCAACATTAAGTACCTTCCATCATCAGTCAATTCTGAAATTGGAACAGTTAATACTATATCTCTTGAGTCAGAAGCTGTTGGAATATCGAAAGTCAATGTCTCCAAACTATTATATCCACTCAAATAAGTAAATACTCCAGTTTGCTCTGTCGAAGGAACATTTTCCCGAAACAAATAAGCCACCATTGATTGTGCTTTATTTTGATTTGTAGTATTGTAAATACTAGCAGAAGCTGCCCCTGGCATAGTTGCTCGATATACCCAAACATTAGAACTTGATCCAGGTACTGCTTCTCGATATGCACTAAATGGATTTCCTTCATTATCAAAAATCACTCGCTGAGAACCTGGATTACCTCCTTTATATACTACCTCAACAACCGTTTTATAAATATTAGAACTGTTATCAAAGTTAAGTGTATGAGGCACATCATTCTTAATACCTTCACCTACAATTTCTACTTTCTTACCGCTATTGCAATCAAAATCCCAACTAGTCATTGGTGGATGGCAATATACAGGGTAAGTTACCCAAGTTTCCTCTGGGCAAATAGTAGCAATGATATTTTCATCATAAACTAAATTATTAAAATCTCCATTTGTTACTCTCCACATAGCATTCTCATATGTCTCCACAGAGTAACTATCACCAGCTTGGATGATAGTTTCAAACACATCTCCTGATGAAAGCCATTCATATAAATACAATGGACACTCTCCTTGATTTTCAACAGTAAGTGTCAAATTACAATCTTCCTCTTGCACATTTGTATTATGATTAGTTTTTGAATCATATGTATTAAAAGATGTCAAAACCAAAAATAAACAACAAGAAAGCAAGGTTAAATAAAAACTTTTCGAAGTAGTAAAAGTGTAAAGTTTTGAGAACATGGTTTAGTTTAGTTTAGTAAAAAATGAAATTCAATAAAAGTGATTATGTAATTGAAATATTGATTATTTTCTAGTAGGAGTTAAGCTTCGACGAAGCTTTAATAAATGAAGTCGATTGTATACTCGTATCAGCAAAACTGGGGAGTTCTGGAATCTCGTATTAGGAGGAAAGTTGAGAGGAAAATGATTAATTATTTTATTGAAAATCTCAAAATCAGTCAATCTATAGGAGAGAAATTACTGATTCTAATGTCACATATTGGACGACACTCTAGTTTTCAACTATAAAAATAACTCAATTTAACATCTGTAACAAGCTTATTTTTACACCTTGCAAGGGTGAAAAACATTGTCATATTATTACTTTTGTAATAGCATTACCCTAAAATATTCTACCACAACACCTTATACATATTTTTATATTTTAAATTGAAAAATTTAAAATATATCTTTTCTTTAAAAAAGAATCAATTTGTGATTAAGTTCCGGTGAAGATGACTAAAAACAGGCAATCATAGGTTTTTAAGATGAAAAAAGCCTTGTTACATGTATTCAATTTGGGGCGTCACGAATCCTTTGAATTAAATTATTTATGAAAAAAATCGATCTTCTTTTTCTACTCCTTTTTCTTGCTATTTTTTTTTCTTGCAAAAAAAACACAACTAATATTCATTTAAAAAATGGAATGGTAATTTCGGAATCGGTGACGGTTTTGCCTGATACTTTTAGAATTAATGGAAGTGATCATAATCCTGCTATCATCATTAAAGGCGAAAACATTGTCGTTAATTTTCAAGGCGCTACATTGAAAGGCTCGAATGATAAAATCCATCCAAATGAATTTCGCGGAATTGGAATTTTAGTCAAAGGAAAAAACATCGAAATCAAAAATTTAAACCTCCAAGGTTATTACCTCGGAATTTTAGCAGATCAAACTGATAATTTGAAAATCACCAATTCCAACCTTAGCTATAATTTTCGATGCAAAAACGAGCATAAAAATAAAATCTATAAGTGCTCTCAACCAATTAATTCTAAATTTGGAGAAATTAGAGCAGCCGGCTTAATCGTCAAACATTCAAAAGATATCGTTATTGAAAATAATAAGATCACTCATAACAATACCGGAGTGATTTTGGAAAATGAAGTAACAGGAGAAATATATAACAATAAAATTACATTTAACTTAAACGCAGGAGTTGTTGATTGGGGAAATCATGATTTAAAAATTATGCACAATCACCTAAGCTGGAATCGAGGCCCTGGATTTACTTGTTCCTCCAATAGTCGTAATTTGTTAATTGCTTATAATTCTATGACGCAAAACGCCAGTAACCTTTTTTATAAAAATATAAATTTTGCTAATGATCTATTTCCTCAAAAAGTGAAAGATCGAAATATAGATTCTTTGCAAAAAATATATCCCCCACTTCCTAATCCACAAAATACAGAATCACCTTTGCTACCTTACCAAGGAAAAGAATACTGGTTCGATTCCGATTGGGGCTTTTACGATTTCGAATATCCAGCCATTTGGCTTCGAGAAATTAATGATGATAAATATACTTTCGCCATTTTTGGGCCAGAAGGAAATTGGAAAATTGTTGATGGAAATGGTTTCGTTCAAACCTCTAGACAATCAGGGAGCATACCCGCCACCATAGTGGCTACTAAAAAGGAAAACTCTAATCCAAGGAATTTATCTCTCAACTTAGAATTTATTGGTATCGAGTTTACAGATCAACTTGGTAATGTAAATCCCAGGGGAAAAACATATAATTTTCAATATAAATATTAGAATACATTATCTTTTTTCACCCTTTGTTTTAATAAATTAATTCTTTGTAAAACCAATGTTTTTTCCCTAAATTTGAAAAGTTCAAAACCCCGAAGAAAGCAATCCCCCTTTTATTTTAGCCTTCTTCACATAAATTATTATTTTTAAAATAATATCAACATAGCAAAATCACAGAAACAACATTAAACATTTTTAATTATTGATTTATTAAACAGAATCAATGATTACTTGAGAAAACGCCATATCCAGAAGGGAAATATTTTTTAACAAATTATTTCCTAAACAGTTATTTTATGGCGGACATATTTTTAAGCTACGGTCATATCGACAATGAAGATCCAGAAGGTTGGGTTAAAGAGCTTGAAGAAAGATTAGAAAAAAGACTGAATTCTCTCTTTGGAAAAAGAGGTAATCGCATCTATATCGATAACGAACAAGATGGAACTAAGATATTAGACGACATGATGAAATCTAATATTGACGATGCTTCCATTTTCCTTTCTGTTGCATCCCCTGCGTATTTCCAATCGGAATATTGCCTTTATGAAATCGACTACTATATGTCGAAATTAAATACTGAAGATCTTTCTCCAGAGGAAAAAGAAGAGCTTCGTAGAAAATTATTATCTCGTATTGTCATTATTAGAAAACTAGATACTGAGTTTACTCATGATGCATTGACTAAGCAGATTTACATTAATTTTTGTGATGAAGAAGCCAATCGAGAATATACTAGTACTTACCAATCCGATCAGTATATTTCACAAGTTTATGAGCTCGCTAATATCCTTCATAATATTCTAAAAATAGTAAAGAAGGAATCAAACGAGCTACGAGATCCTGATGATATTGAATTAGAACATGCAGCAGGAGAAAAGCCAAAAATATTTATCGCCGAACCTGCTCCCGACAAAAAGGTTTATGCCCAAAAATTGGAAAGCCAATTATTGGTGGATGGATTCGATGTAGTAAAACTTCCTGCCAAAGATCGAATTGCTGATGAGTGGGAAGAGCAAACTAAAGAATATATCATTGGTAATAATTGTCAAACTGTCGTTCATATCTTAGGTAAAAAATTACAATACCAAAATGATACTTCGCTCCAAGAAATCCAATATGAAGCGGCCAAAGAAGAAAGGGACAATATGGAATTTAATCAGATTGTTTGGATTCCAAAAGGTAGCGATAACAGTAACCAGGTTCAGTATCAATTTTTCAAAAAACTTCGAACAGAACATAGTAAAGTTGGTTCAGCGGGTGGTCAAGCGGAACTCCTAGAATCTAACTTTGAAAATTTTAAAAACCACTTACTGAAAACTTTAGAATCCATGAATATTAATATGGAAAATGAAGTTGCCATGAATGTGATTGATTCGGAAAATGATCAAACAGAAGAAGAAACTTTAATTGACATCTATTACCTTTTTCCATACAAAATTCAAGAGCAAGCTCTTGCTCTTTTACAAAACATAAAAGATAAATTTCCTCAATATCGATTACGTATGGTTCCCAACGTATCTGCAATTAAAGACATGGTTCATCAGAGCTTGTTAGCATCAAGTAGTGCTTATTTAATTTTCCCAGGAGGCAATAATGATTTCTTGGAAAAATCAGCAATGGATATCACTTCTAACTGGAAAAAGAATTTTAAAAATCGAGAAATGTTTGCCGAGCCAGTTCATTATCAAAACAATGAACTTATTCTTATTTATCCAACAGAAGAACCTAAACTTAATGACCTTCTTTCATTTTTTTAAAATAAAAGAAGGCAGCCTATCTCATTTTACAACAATACATTTACAAATTAGATTTACTAACACAAGACATCAATGAATACGGATTCGATACTCAAAAAAATACTTGAAAAATCCAAACAAGACATTAATCCTTACCCAGGTTTGCGTCCGTTCCAAATGAACGAACATCCCTACTTTTTTGGAAGAGAAAAACAAACTCGTGAGCTTATAGATATTCTAAAAAAATCTAGATTCATTTCTGTGATCGGAACCTCGGGAAGTGGTAAATCATCTTTAGTCCGAGCAGGGATGCTCCCATATTTGTACAAAGGGATGATGTCTGACGATACAGGCGATTGGTCGATTTGTACTTTTAGACCTGGCGTTGCCCCCATAGATGCTTTAGTAGATAAACTATTTAATCTCGCAAAAAAAGAAAATAAAAACGCTGTTTCCAAAAATGAAGACTTCGAAAAAAAATGGATTAAGCAAACTATTTTGGACAACAACGAAGGTATTTTACATGCATACCACCAACTTAATATCAGCGGAAAATTACTATTAGTTGTAGATCAATTTGAAGAGATCTTCAGATATAAAAATGAAGCCGAAAATCATAATGAAATGGCTCGTGCTTTTGTTCATCGACTCATTAATGCAAGCCGGCAAAACAAGGAACAAATTTATGTTTGTATCACTATGCGTTCTGATTTTTTGGGAGACTGTTCTGACTTTTATGATCTGCCTGAAATGATCAGTAAAGGAATGTATTTAGTTCCACGTTTAGAAAGAAATGAACTTAGAAAAGCAATTACCGCTCCTGCTCAATTACAAAATGCTACGGTCGATCCTTCCCTAGTTGATCGACTCATCAATGACCTTGAAGGTAAACAAGATCAACTTCCTTTGCTCCAACACGCCTTGATGAGGACATTTCAAATCTGGAAAAACCGTAAAGCACCTGACTCATATATCTCAATGAAAGATTATCGAAAAAGTGGGACTATGGACAGAGCACTTTCTGATCACGGAGATAGTATTTTAGATAAAATAAAATCAGATCATAAGGATGAAATTACGTCTGAAGAATATCTGAATATTGCAAAAAAACTATTTCAATGTATTACTCAAAAATCAGGTGAAAAGGGAATTCGAAGGCCTGCATCTCTCAAAAAGATAAGTAATACTATCGAAGTTCCCCAGTCAAAAATTAATAAGGTAATTAATTATTTCAGAGATGTAAAAAACTCACTTCTGATGCCTCCCTTGGATAAATCAGATCCGAAAACACTTGAATTACAGCCAGATACTATTATTGATATTTCACATGAAAGTTTGATGAGAATATGGCATCGACTGAAAGATTGGGTAGAAGAAGAAGAGGAAAAAGGAAGAAAATATAAACGAATTTATGATGCTTACCAACTCAATGAGGAACAGAAGGTTTATAAAAGAAGTACTTACCCAACAGGTTCAAAATTAAAATTATATAAGAAGTACTTACACGACATCGAACCAACTACAGAATGGGCAGAAAGGTATGGTGGAAAATTAAAACAGGTGACGAATTTCATTAAAAAAAGTCGAAAAAGAGAAAATCGACGGTTATTTTATTCGGTTGGTAGTATTGCATTTATTGGATTATTTTTATTCTTCAGTTACATTGCGAGTAATCAGTATTTACGGTCTTTTATCGAATGCTATAATACCGAAATTGAGGCATCGAAAACCAACGATCAAACTCAATCTTTTATCTATTCTTCCAATACAATCAACATTTTAGAAGAAGCCAATGATACATATGGTAAAAAGGTTTTTAATTTTAAAAATTGGGTTTATGAGATTTTTTCTGGTAATAAAGATCAAGCAAAAATATCTACTGACGAAATGGAAATGCGGGCTTAAAAGAAGTTAATCTCGGCATTCAACCAAGGTGCTTTTTATTGTCAAAAACTAGATAACATTAGCCAGTTTGCTTTTAGTCATTCGAAGGATTTTTTATTTACCATCAACGAAAAGAACGTTGTACAGCGATGGAACTTATCGGATAAAAATGCACCACCAGTACAGTACAAAGTTTCTACAAATCAAAACAAAAAAATAATTCCTACTCGAATATTAGTGACCAAAAATGATTCAACAATTTTTGCCATTTTTAAAAATGGCAACTCTGCCAATTTCATAGAGTTAAAAAATGGTCGAAGTCTAACTAAGAAAAATGAATTTACCGCGAAAACTTTATATTCCAATTACGCTAGCCTAAGTAAGGGAGAAAAATACATTCACCCTGATCAATTTTCAAAGGATATTCTAAATGTTTCTAATGGAGAAATTGCTACGGAAGTTGAGGAAGTAGTCAATGGTTTTCCTGATATCAATTCAATCTCTTTTCTAAAAAATGATAAAATTGCTTTAATAGAGAATGAAGTTATAGAGGGCGGAAGTTATGTTTTTTACTTAAGGTTTTTGGACGATGATTTATCCAAAAAAATGCCATCCTCTTTTACAAAATCTCATTTTATAGGTGTAAATTATTTCGAAGATGAAGATATTTTAGTCGCTGAAGAAGGAGACAGTTTGAAAATATGGAGTTTCAAAGATTCAAAATTACTCTTCTCCAAAAAAGGAAATTTCAGAATTGAGAAAGAAAAAAATCACCTAATCTTAATCGAAGTAAACGCTAGAGGATACTTTAAATCAAAGGTAGAAATTATCGATTTTTCCAATCAAAAAACCACCAATTATTCTGTTATCAATAATTACTTAAATTCAAGATATGGAATTCCTGAAATTCAATATGGAAAAGATACTACTTTAAATTTCCCTAATTATAGCAAACAAGAGTTTTTAAAATATAAGCTTCCATTATCTAAAAATGACAAAGGAGAAAAGGTAAAAATGCTCCCTTTTAATAAATTACCTAAGAGTCTTTACTTTCCAAAAAAAGGGCAAGAGTTTATTCAATACATTGAAAAAAAGAACAGTTTTATAGAGTTTGATAAAAATATATCTTCGAAAAATTCCGTCCTAAGCTTTAAGAATGGGAATAATTTTTCTGCGAAAAGAAATGAATTTGGGGATTTGTTAATTTTTGATTTACATAAATTTTCTTCTTCCTTAATTGGGCATCCAGGAATCAGTTTTTTCTCAGCGGGATTCAAAAAAGATTCACTTCTTGCTTATACAAACCAAGGTATATTTTCCTTTAATGATTCCTATTTACAACCTGTTCCAAGTAGATATAGTTATATTATTTTTTCAAATGACATAAGTCATTTAATGGGATTACATAGGGGTAATAATAAATTATTGGATGTCATCTCAACAGGTAAGACAACTAGAAATGTAATCACTCTAGAATCTAAATATTCAATTGATCAATTTATTATGAATGATGATAATAGTAAAGTTGCTCTTACTTCATTTCAGAACGAAACTGCTCGATTGAGAATTTATGATGGTGAAAATTTTAATCATTTTAATAGAATATACTTTCCAAATTATATCAAAGAATTAGGATTCTCCAAACAATCTGATGATCTAGGTGTTGTCATGAATAATAATACTTTACTCTTTCTTCCCGAAGATTTTAAAGGCGAAAAAATTGATACAACTTCCAAACCTAATCAATTTATAGTACCAAAAAAAGGGGCAGATCCAGATACCATTTCAGCCTTTGTTTTTCCAACTGAAATAACTGCAATTAACTCTTTCATAAATGAGAATAAAAAAGAAATTTGGATGATAGGATTGGATAATGGTGAGGTTCATATAATGAATGAAAATAGAAGTAATGTAGATCAAATTTTAAATTGCGGAAACTACCCTATCAGTTCGATTCAGGGAAGAACAAATTCAACTATTGAGGAGATTATTATTACTGATGGCGGTACTATTTATAATTATCAAAAAGAGAAAAAGAATACTAGAAACGAGTCTATTTTTCAATCAGATAAAAAAGATACTGAAAACGAATTTGAGGAATTCATCAATTTAGAAGCAACATCTTCCATTAATACGATTTTCTTTAATGATTCTGAAAATGAGTTTTACACTTTGAATAAAAATGGTTTTATAAAAAAGTGGTTTACTGATTATAATGAAATCATTAATGAAATTGATTCAAAGAAAATCTATGGCGACATCATTGAAAAAAGTTCCAACTAAAATTGAACAAATTAGCAGTCTTACAATAGCTTTTAACTAATTGCTATTGTAAGACAAATCAGAGATAGAATTTGAATCATTTTAATTTATATTTGCCTCTCAATTATAGATCTTTTAAAGAATGACGAAAATATATCTCAGTTACGCCTACGTTGATAATCAGAATTTCGAAGACAATGATCGAGCATGGGTAAGTGCATTTAAAGATGACTTGGAAAATGAAATTTCATTTTTATTAGGCAAAATAACACCCATTACCATTTTTCATGACAAACAATTTGAAAGTCCTAACTTATTAACAATCAAATATATCCGAGCAACTGATATTTTTATCAGCATCGGAACTCCTGCTTATTTCCTCTCTGATTATTGTCAAAAAGAGCTAAACCTATATTTGCGACGAGATGATATTCAGCCTACTCAACGATTATTTTTAGTGGATAAAAGACCATTCATGGAAGCTACTCTTCAAGCATCTTTGCCACTTAAAAACTTCATACCATTTTATGATCTTAGCAGCGAAATTGAATGGAGTAGAAAAAACTCAGAAGAAAAATATTTTGCTCAAATTTCCAATTTAGCTAGTCAGATAAAAGGGTTATTGTAGCGGCTAACTATAGTTGACTGTAAAAAAACCTCGTAAGTCAGACTTACGAGGCATGGGTTTGTAGTTCAAAAGGTTTTCTTATTTCATCAAAATCATTTTCCCGGAGGATTGATTTTTGGCAGTTTGCAATTGGTAATGATATAAACCTAAACTTGGTAAATTAGCTTCATCAATCCGAATTTCATTTTTACCTTTTCCGAAAAAGTCTTTTAGTTGATACACTAATTTTCCTTGCATATCAAAAACTGAAAAAGTTACATTTTCAGATTGTGGCAAGTGGAATTCAATGGTAGTAAATTCATTAAATGGATTTGGATAATTTGGAATTACTTTCCATTTTGATTCTTCGATTTCAAATTTTACTTTATTTTCTAACAATACATTTACCTCTAAAAATTGACCACCTCTAATTGCTAGATTAGCAATTCTATCCTTCTTAATCGTGAGGAGATTTTCATTAAACTTCAAGCCATTTTTCACCTTAAATTTTAGCCTAAAAAGTGTTTCATCTCTTAGTGATGTTTCACGCTCAATTCCCGCTGATGGGTTTACCCAAACTAATGGTAGAATTCCGTTTTCCAAAAATCTAATCCCCACATTATTTTCATTGAAATTAGGTAAAGAGATGTTTTCTATTTTTTCAAAAATCAATTGTGATGGATCAAATCCTAAATCCATTTGCCAAGCCAATAAATTTTCTAACTCTTCTCCAATTTGATTATGCTTTTTTAATTTAAAATCAATCAACAAATATTCGTCACCTGGAACCAACTCATAATCCATTAAAAATATTAAATTTTCAGTAGGATCATTAGTTAAACTTGGAGTTGAGTTCAAGTTAACATCCCCGATCTTAATCGCAATAAAATTTTCAGTCAAGGAATCTACTCCTAAACTAAACAATGTGATTTCTTCTGGGAAACTTGGACTAAATGGATTCATCGGATCTGGAAAAACATAATCTTCAGGTACAAATCGCCAAGAAGTATTGTTAGGAAATGAAGTCGCATTTCCCAAAATCACATTTTGAATGGCCACTAAATCTAGCGCACTAATTGAACTTGAATTATTGGCATCTGCTGCAATAATTTTGTAAGGAGAATTTAGTAAAGTAGTTCCTAAAATATGTTGTTGTATCAAGCCTAAATCCAAAGCCGTAAGTCCATTTTCTGGCGCATCATTTTTGTAAGGTGTGACGGTATAATCACCTCCTTGAGGCAAATCTAAAAATTCATATTCTCCACTCGAGTTAGTCATGTAAATTGGATTAGGAGCAGTCAAACAAGTAACATCTACATTAGCGACCGTTTGTCCATTTTCTTTAAAAATCAGTCCTGCAATTTCAACTGTATTCCCCATTCCATTGGTGACGCAAACTTCCCCTCCAAAAACATCAACATTGACATTTAAGTTTGTCCCATTAACATTTTGCACCGCAGTAATTGGCAATGGATTATCGTCTATTATCATTTGTGAGCAATCAATCTTAAATAAAAGTTTAATGGCTAATTCATAAATGATTGTTCCATCATTTACTGTTTGTCCAGCTGAAGAATTGGTCATCCAGTCCGCAGTAATTGTATTGTTAGAAATGGTGAAATCATTCATCGATAAATCTACTAAATTCAAACTCGATACTCCAATAAATTGTGCTACCGTTGTATCCATCATCTGAATGGATTTTTGAAATGAAATCATATTCTCAAAATTCTCCACAGCAACTCCTAGGTAAACTGTATCACCCGCTTCTCCCGAAATTTCTGAGAGGTCAAACACTACATTTTCTGGAAGGTTAACTGTTATCATTTCGCAAAATGTATCATTACTACAACTATTAGAAACGGTCAAACAAACCTCAAAAACACCTGAAGATGCATAGGTATGAGAAGGATCAATTTCAGTCGATGAAGTTCCATCTCCAAAGTCCCAAGCGTAACTAGACGCATCTGTAGAAGTGTTGGTGAAATTAACCGTAAGTGCATTGTTATTATAAACATATCCTGCATTTGCGGTACTCCCCACATTCAAAAGTGTCACCTCCAGTTCGCCTGTACAACCATTAATATCAGAAATCGTTACGTTATAAATTCCTGCGCTCAAATTCAATGCAACATTACTACTCGAAGGCCCATTTCCAAAATCATAAGTGTAAGGCATTTCTCCTCCTGAGCCAATCATGGAGATAGCTCCATTCATTTGATTACAAGTTTCACTAAAAACCTCACCTAATAATAATGATGGTGAATTTGCTCCTTCAATAGTGATATCATCTATCTCTTGACAGCCATTGTCATCAGTTACAGTAACGCTATAATTACCAATACTTAAATTTGTAAATATATTGTTATTTGTCACACCATTTCCTATATCAAAAGTATAGGGAGCAACTCCTCCTATGGCATTCACAGTAAATCCTCCATCCATTTGACCACAAGTCTCGGGTTGAACATCTGTAAAAGAAATGCTAATTAAACTACTACTCCCCACCGTAGCAGATTGTACATCTGAACATCCATTTGAATCTGTAAGTGTAATGTTATAAACTCCACTAGAAAGGTTTTCAAAAACAGGATTTGAGGTGTTTCCATTTCCAATATCAAATAGGAATGGCGAAGTTCCTCCTGTGGTAGAAACAGTTATACTCCCATCTGAAAGTCCACAATTTGTGTTTTGAATAGAATCAATATTAAGGGTAATATTATTTTCAGGTAAGTTAAAAACTTGGCTAGTTGTACACCCCGTAGCATCCGTAACTATAATGTTATAAACAGATGCATTAAGATTGGTAAAAACAGGAGTTGTTGTAGTTCCTGCACCAATATTATAAGTATAAGGAGTTGTTCCTCCTGTCGCAGAAATTTCAAAACTACCATTAGTTTGGCCACAGTTTTCATTGACTACATTTATGATGGAAAAAGAAGGTGCTCCAATTCCTAAAATTGCTACTGATTGATCTGTATTACAACCATTCCCATCAGTTACTGTAATCGTATAAGTTCCTCCTGCAAGATTTTCAAAAACAGGATTGATTGTTACTCCATTTCCTAAATTAAAAATAAAAGGCGATGTTCCTCCTGTTGTCGAAACCGTAATACTTCCATTTTCCAAACCACAAGTTGCATTGGTAATATTATCAATATTGAGCATCACATCATTTTCTCCAAGAGTAATAACTTGGGAAGCAATACAACCTTCAGCATCTGTAACTATAACTGTATAAGTGCCTGAATTTAAATTCGTAAAAATTGGATTTGAAGTAGTCCCATTTCCAATATTATACGTAAATGGTACTGTCCCCGTAGAAGGTGAAACTTCAAAACTTCCATCAGTTTGTCCACAATTTTCATTCATGATATTTATGATGGAAAAAGTTACTCCTCCTGAACTTAATATATTTACAGTTTGATCTGCACTACAACCATTCCCATCAGTTACTGTAATAGAGTACGTTCCTCCTGCAAGGTTTTCAAAAACAGGATTCGTCGTTGCTCCATTTCCTATATTATAACTAAAAGGCGCTGTTCCGCCTGTTGTCGAAACGGTAATACTTCCATTTTCCAAACCACAAGTAGCATTGGTAATATTATCAATATTAAGCACCACTTCATTTTCACCAAGAGTAATAACTTGGGAAGCGTTGCAACCTTCTGTATCGGTAACTATAACGGTATAAGTGCCTGAATTTAAATTCGTAAAAATTGGATTTAAGGTAGCCCCATTTCCGATATCATAAGTAAATGGTGCTGTCCCACTTGAAGTTGAAATTTCGAAACTTCCATCATCTTGTCCGCAATTTTCATTCATGACGTTTATAATGGAAAAAGTTACTCCTTGTGTACTTAACACATTTACCGTTTGATCATCAGAGCAACCATTGCCATCAGTTACTGTAATAGAATACGTTCCTCCTGCAAGATTTTCAAAAACAGGATTGATCGTTGCTACATTTCCTAAATTAAAAATAAAAGGAGCTGTTCCGCCTGTTGTCGAAACGGTAATACTTCCATTTTCCAAATCACATGTTTCATTGGTAATATCATCTATATTAAGCACCACTTGATTTTCTCCAAGAGTAACAACTTGAGAAGCGCTACATCCTTCTGCATCTGTTACTATAACTGTATAAATACCTGAATTCAAATTCGTAAAAATTGGATTTGAGGTAGCCCCATTTCCGATATCATAAGTATAAGGCGCTGTCCCACTTGAAGTTGAAACTTCGAAACTTCCATCATCTTGTCCGCAATTTTCATTCATGGCGTTTATAATGGAAAAAGATACTCCCTGTGTACTTAACACATTTACCATTTGATCATTAGAGCAACCATTCCCATCAGTTACTGTAATAGAATAAGTTCCTCCTGCAAGATTTTCAAAAACAGGATTCGTCGTTGCTCCATTTCCTAAATTAAAAATAAAAGGCGCTGTTCCGCCTGTTGTCGAAACGGTAATACTTCCATTTTCCAAACCACAAGTTGCATTGGTAATATTATCAATATTAAGCACCACTTCATTTTCACCAAGAGTAATAACTTGGGAAGCGTTGCAACCTTCTGCATCTGTAACGATAACGGTATAAGTGCCTGAATTTAAATTAGTAAAAATTGGATTTGAGTTAGCCCCATTTCCGATATCATAAGTAAATGGTGCAGTTCCACTAGACGGAGAAACTTCAAAACTTCCATCTGTTTGTCCACAATTCTCATTCATGATATTTATGATGGAAAAAGTCATTCCCCCTGTACTTAAAACAATTACCGTTTCATCATCTGAACAACCGGTGACATCGGTTACAGTTATCGAATAAGTTCCACTAGCAAGGTTTTCAAAAACAGGATTCGTTGTAACTCCATTTCCTATATCATATAAAACCGGTAAAGTTCCACCGACAGATGAAACGGTAATACTTCCATTATTAACACCACAAGTTGCATTAATCACCTCATCAACTATCAAACTAATTCCACTTTCTCCAAGGGTAAAAACTTGCGAACTAGAACATCCATTCACATCTGTAAGTATAATGTTATAAACTCCTGAATTCAGATTAGAAAAAATGGGATTTGAAGTTGCTCCTGTACCAATATCATATGTATATGGGCTAGTTCCTCCAGAAGCAGAAATTTCAAAACTCCCATTTACTTGACCACAATCTTCCTCAATTATATTAATGATGGAAAAGGTAGGTGAATCAGAGCTTTCAATCGTCACTATAATATTTGCAGTACAACCTGCCAAGTCTGTAATCGTGACCTGATAATCACCTTCTGATAAATTTGTAAATGTATTGTTACTGGTTACTCCATTTCCGATATCAAAAGTATAAGGAGCCAATCCTCCAATCACGGAAACTTCAAAAGAACCATTAGTTAATCCACAAGTTGCATTCATTATATTTGTTCCAAATGCAATAATAGGTGGTGCATCAAAAATGACCACAGAAATAGAATTGGAACATCCAAAATTATCCGTAACAACAACCGTATAAAATCCATTACTCAACCCTGTGAAATTTGGATTTCCCGTTGGTCCATTTCCAATATCATATTGAAATGGCGGAATTCCGCCAAATGGAATTACAGTAAAAGAACCATCTTCCATATTACAATTTTCATTCACCACATTAGCAACAGCGAGAATTGGCCCTTCGATATTTTCTAAAGTTATTTCAATGGAATCTTGACATCCTGTAGAATCCGTAAGTATAATAGGATACACGCCAGCCGATAGGTTTTCGAAGATAGAATCAGTTTGTGGGCCATTCCCGATATCATATAAAAACGGTGGAGTCCCACCTAAAACAGACAATGTAATTGATCCATTTTCTTGGCCACAATTTTCATTTATAATTTCTGTTGCACTTAAAACTGGAGCATTAATTTCCATAATTTCAATTGTATCCACCTTCATACAACCTGAAATATCTGTCGCAGTAACATAATAAATTCCTGCTGCTAAAGAATCTAAAATTGTTTCACTTGTTGATCCATTTCCAAAGTCATAAACATAAGGTTCAAACCCTCCATTTGCTATCACTTCAAAACTTCCATTAATCGATCCACATGTGGCATTTTGTAAATTTTCAATTTCTATAACAAAAGTATTACAAGTTATGGCTACACTTAAACAATTCGAAAATGGAGAAGTATTTTGCATTGAATCTGTTGCTGTTGCCGTAATAATTGTACCTCCATATACATTCTCTCCACTCAGATATGGAGCATTTAAACTCCACAAACTATCAGCATCAACGACCACCATCCCAAGAAAAGTTTTCCCTTGACATTCTACACTCGCACAACCTGTAGTATCATTGATAAAAACTTCAATAAAATCTCCTGGAATCCCTTTCCCATACAATACATCTACAAAAACAGAATCAACAATTGGGGCAGGTTGAAATTGATTTCCATTTCCCAATAATTTAATTCCTTCTTCATTACAGTACATGCTATTCTGCTGAATCTGACAAAATGAAGAAGTATTACTAATTCTAACTGCCAATTCGTTATAAGCTATTACATTTCCCTCTCCTACTCCTTCTCCTCCAATCAAATTATTTTTACAATTATTTTGGACAATCACACCACAATATTCATTTCCAGCAATGCTATCCTGCACATAATTTGTTCCAATGAAATTTCCTTGAACGGTACAAAAAGAAGCTCCTGATCGCATCACAACTCCACAGCCATTCCATGGCCCAGTATTAGGTAAGCCAGGAAAAAAGTCAGTTTCATAACCATTATTAAAAATCACATTCCCTTTGTTTGGAGCACCTATAATAGCATAATCCGCATTGGTCACATCAATGGCATCATCTGGAAAATTGACAATTTCTAATCCATAAACTTCACAATGATCTGCTCTAATCCAAATAGCATTGATAGGTACATCCCACTCATTATCTATTCCATCCAAAACAACTTTTGGAGCAAAATCAGGCAATCCAAAACCTGGTTGAGTGGTAGCATCTATTGTGGTATACTCATCCAAAAGAGCAGGTAATTCTAATCCTGTTTGACTTCCAACGAAAATTCGGTATTGAAAAGTTGAATCTGGAATATTGAATTTTATAACATTCGGACCAGAATTATCATTAGCACAATTAATTGCTGCTCTTAACGATCCAGGGCCATCATCTTCTGTGTTTGTAACCCAAATAGTTCCATCTGGTTCAGCACATGCAAATGCACTTATTACTGTTCGACAATTGGCAAAAGTAGAGGAAGTTCCATCTTGAGTAGTAGCTACTGCCGTGACCTTATCTCCAGGTTGAAGATTATAATTGCTGGTATTTGTTGGAAAAAACCAAACACTATTAGAAGTAATTGCTGTTCCTAAGTAAATTTTTCCTTGGCAAGGGGCATCTTCACAACCTTCATCATCCACCACAAAAATATCAACTAAATCACCTGATGGAGCTGATCCAGAAATATAATCAACTTGGGCTATATCAATCGTAGGTGGCAATTTTTCAAAGTTTCCATTATTCAAAAGTTCAATGGCAATCGTATCATTACAATACATAGAATTTGCTCGAATAGAAATATTATATGAGTTATCTATTCGAATTCCAGTAGGATTGTTGGCTATTACATTTCCCTCCCCTTCATTTGGACCTCCTATTCTAAGATCCAAACAGAAATTTCTTACAATGACTCCACAGTATTCATTTCCTGCATCTAAATTTTGATCGAAATTAGTTCCAATCGTATTTCCTTGAATCCAGCATGAATCAGAACCACTTCTAACTACAATTCCACAGCCATTCCAGATACCATTAAATCCTGAAAAAATATCTTGATAAATTCCATTATAATAAATT
>CAJQQY010000009.1 GCA_905480595.1 uncultured Saprospiraceae bacterium
TCCAGGCAAAAAATTAATCTGTTTGATTAAATCATCTCCTCTTCCCAAGACAGGCATTTTTCCAATTTTCGCAATAGACCCGCTAGACGTATCAAAAAGTGGTTCTGCTTCACCAACATTTGGATTTCCTAAGATAACCACTTCGGATAGCGTGGCACTAGGTTTTAATTTTATACTTGTATGTTGATCTTTAGTTAACTTCAGTTTTTTTCTAACTTCTTCACAACCAATATATCTAACTCTTATTTCTGTTTCTCCTTCTGGAAGCGTGATACTGTAAAATCCATATTCATTAGTCGTCGTTCCTTCTTGATGCTCAGGACTGTAAACAGTAACTGAAATTAACCGTTCGCCAGAAGTTTCATCTTCCACATATCCACTAATGGTATATCGTTTTTTCTCTTTAGGCTTAGTGGAAGTAATTACAATTTGTTCATCAATAGCTTCATATCTCACATTCGAATCCTCAAGAACTTGCGCTAAGATATTTCCAACGGTCTCGTTTTTGACGTCTATTGTGATGCGTTTTTTTCTATTAAGAAAATCACTACTGTAGGCTATATTTATTTTAGATTCTAAACTTAATTGACGAAGGGCATTTTTGACAGGAACTCGATGGACAGAAAAATCTATTCGTTTCTCCAAAGGCGACTGCGCATTTAGAAAAATAGATAAAAATAATGTGAGGATAGTAATGAAGGGTTTTTCCATACAAAATCAAAATTCAAAAAAATCATTTAAAAAAAGGCAGATTTTTAGTTAAAAAAATCTGCCTTTTTCTTGATTGTAAAATACTTTACGAACTGAGCTTATTCTCCAGTATTGCGACATTCTCCACCTGTAAGACGATAGGATTTGTCATTTGTTTCGACTAGTTTCATTTTAAGAACATTACTGACTGCTCTTAAAACAGCATCTTGATCTTTATCAATAAAAATACTGTTGAATTTACATTTCAACAAATCTTGATTATCTAAAGTCACTTTGATGTCAAAATGATTTTCTATATCTGTCAATACTTTTTCTAAAACTACGTCATTAAATTCCATGGTTTTACTTTGCCATGAAATCGAATTCAAATCCTTTACCTCTGATCTCACATAACCTTGAGTTTTATTATTGTAAACTCCTTTTTGGTTTTTAGTCAAAATAAGTGGTTTCACTTCATTCTTTTTTCCCAATGAAACTTTTCCAGTTTTTACTACAACTTCCGTCTTCGTTTCATCATCCATAGCTCGCACTTCAAAAGATGTTCCTAGAACTTTCACCTCTGCATCTCGAGTATCAATGATAAATGGTTTAGATGGATTTTTAGTGATATCAAAAAACGCTTCACCTTTCAAAGTTACTCTTCGCTCATCACCATTCATCGCATCTGGGTAGGACAATGATGAATTTTCATTTAACCAAACTTTCGATCCATCAGCCAACGCAACTTCTTTCACTTCTCCATCAAGTGTTTCCATCGCTAGCATCTCTGCTGATTTCGAATTTTGATTAAAAACAAAAAATGCACCAGCCAAAAGTAAAATGGCAGCAGCAACACTCAATGGTTTCCACCAATTATTTTTTCGAGCAACTGGAATTGTTTTGACAATTGCTTCTTTTACATTTCCTTTTTCATCGGCGTCAATTCGATTTTGTATTTGAGCAAATTCCGTATCCAAATTAACTTCGAAGTCTTTTGAAAAATTGGAACTCATTTCCCATGTTTTTTTCAAAACATCGAACTCTTTTCGATTAGCCTCAGATTCACTCAACCAATTATCCAACTGGTTTTGTTTTTCTGCGGAGAGATCACCAGAGAAGGATTTGTAAATTAAATCTATGTAAAATTCTTTTTCCATTAGAAATATTAGTTCGTAAAAGTAGAAGAATGATGAATGATATTTCAATCATTATTCTCTCCTTTTTTAATTAGTTGATTATGGCTCAACACTTAGACAAGTTTATATGAGTTTTCCCCTATTTGTTTTTATTTTTTTTAAAAAATTCCAAATAAAATAAAAATAAATAATCCACCAGAAACATATGGCTCTACCGCTGCTCTCAAAACTTTAATTGCTTTGGTCAATTGATTCTCTACCGTCTTTGGTGAAATATCTAATTTTGTAGCGATTTCTTTCAATGATAGTCCTTCCATTCTTCGCATCACAAAAATCACACGACACCTATCTGGCAAACTTTCAATCGTTTCATTAATGACTTTTTGCAACTGAGAAGCTTCCAATTCTTCTTGTACTCTTGCTCGGTCAGGCACATCAAAAGCTTCATTAGAATCTTCAAAATTCATTCTTTGTGCCTTGATATGGTTAAGTGCTTTATTGATGACGGAGCGACGTAAATAAGCTTTTACATTCCTGATATTCAAGGAGTTACGCTTTTTCCAAATTTCAAAAAAAACGTCCTGAGTCAAATCCCGTATGGTATTATCATCCTTAACATAGGCGTAGGCTGTAACCAATAAATACTTGTAATATCTATCAAACAGCGCTCGAAAAGCTTTTTGATCATCTGCTTTTATAGCTTCTACAAGTTCTAAATCTGATGTCGATGAGATGGATGGCATAGTTAAATTTTACCTTTTTTTGGAAGTGCAAATATAACCAACTTTTTAAATCAAAATCAAAATGATAATCAAAATCAAAAAGTTGAAAACTGAACATTCTTTTTACTTTATGAATTCAATTTTGACGGATATTTTGATAAAAATCTTCCTACCCTAAATAGGGTATTTTAAAAAAATAGGGTTTACGTTTTTTAAATTAAAGATTAGTAAGATATGTCGGTGAGTGATTAAGTGCCTTTAGATCATGCAAAATACAACCCTAATGAAAAATACAGCCCTATTACTCGCACTTGTTTTCTTTGCTTCATGTCAATCCCAAATGTCAAACTCAGATTCTTTCTTTGACGAAGACATACCTGTAAAAGTTGTTCAAGCAAGTATTAATTTTTCTTCACCAACTAGTTACGATAATTGGTATTCTGAAATAAGTGAATTGAAAGAATTTGAAAATTATGAGGAGGAAAATGGAATTCTATTGGGGAAAAAACATTCAGTTGGCACTTATGTGAATACAAAAAAACCTCAGGAGAAAATAATTATCTTAGAAGAAATTAGACATTTGTCGAACGGTGAAGCAAATTTTAGAAAATTAGATCAGCTGACAATTAATTTAAAAAACGACCAATTCTTGTCAACTAGCTTTTGCTCAAAAGAGGATTATGACGATATTCCGATTTTAGCAATTTATCAAGGAAATGGCCAATCTATTCGTAGAAAAAATATCATCAAAGCATGGGAGATCCAATTAGATAATTTCCTGCTAGAATCTATTTCTGTGAAAAATATTCAATGCTTTGATGAATTTTAAACGAATGATTAGTTGAGTTTTTGAAATAAGAAGTTAGGCAAAAATTAGGATTGCTTTTTAACATTTTAAAACCTATTTTTCGGCCAATTTTAATTTTCAATTCATACGTGGTGGTCTGTTTTAACTGACCCTGAAAAAGCGAAGTGGTTTTATTTTTTTTATAATGAATTCGCTGTGCTCATTTTTTTAGGCCAGCAAAAGCAGACCACCACGTGCAACTTTAATTTAGCATGAGTGCAACACAAGAAATGCCTTATTTTATCAAGCCTTCCAAAAATTTAAGTGCTGATGAAAAACGGGCAGCCTACGAACAAGCTGTTTTAGGAATTGATGCCAATTTGATGGAAGAATCAAATATTATACTCAAAATGGCAACCATTAATTGTATTTTAAAAACCTATTTGCCCTATTTCTATTGGGTTGGTTTTTATATCGTTAATGATGGAAAATTGAGCGTTGGCCCTTATCAAGGAACTTTGGGATGCTTACATATTGACTTTTCAAAGGGAGTTTGTGGACGAGCGGCAAGGGAGGAAAAAACTCAATTAGTTCAAGATGTTCATGCACTCGACCAAGGAACTGCTCATATTGCTTGTGACCCAAATTCACAATCTGAGATTGTTGTTCCTGTTTTTGGTAAAAATAAAAATTTGATCGCTGTTTTTGATGTAGATAGTACGATAAAGAATTCTTTTGATGAGGTAGATCAGGATTTTTTGGAAGCGATTTTAGAGAAGCATTTTCAAGTCTAACATAGTGGTCTGCTTTAGCTGACCTAGAAATTATTATTTCTTGATTCTGTCTTTTAATTCTCATTTTTTAGGTCAGCTAAAGCAGACCACTACTTAGCACCCCACCCTTATTTGTAGTAAATCTACTAAAAAACTCACTTTTGAGATTATAAAAAAAAAAATACATGTGCCGTTCTCGGCAAAAAGCAACCGCTGCGTAAACCTTTTGCAAAAAGTCCGTTTATTTTCAAGTGCCAATAAACCGAATTGGTATATTTGAAAAGATCTAAATACTGATACTCTAATTAATTTCAAAAACTGAACACTATGTACTTAAATTGGTCAAAATTTAATATGCCCTACAAAGAGCGGTACATCAAAAACAAAGTACCTGCGACTCCTGGAATTTACATGTTATATGTTCAAATGGAAAATGAAAAAT
>CAJQQY010000010.1 GCA_905480595.1 uncultured Saprospiraceae bacterium
TTAAAACATAATAATTATGTTACGAAAAATAAAATTAACGTTATTAGTAATATTAGCTATTACAATAACTTCGTGTGAAAAAGAATTCCTAGAAACGACACCGACAGATGCTATTTCTGCTACAGATGCTTTGGCTACTGCAGACAATATGTCGTTGATCCTAAACGGATTACATCGTGGACTGTATTCCCAATCTCAAACTGTTCTCCCCGGCGGTAATACTGCAAGAGCAGGCGAACATTTTTGGGTACCAATGGGAGATAACATAGCTGGAGGTTTAATCCATTCTGCTAGTGCTAATAATTTAGGTTGGAGAACTACGGCACAATGGCTAGATCATACTCAACCAGATGCATTAACGAATGAAATATTATGGTACCACCGTTATCATATTATTGCGAGTGCCAATGCCATTATTAATAAAGGTACAGATGGAAGTTTAGTAGAAGACGATAGACTTCGTGAGATTATTGGTCAGGCTTATACTTACAGAGCATATGCGTATCATTCATTGGTTCAGCATTATGCGAAGGGTTACTTAATTGGAAATCCTGCTTCGGATCCTGGTGTGCCAATATTATTTGCATCAGAAGCCCCTTTTGAAAGTGCACCAAGATCAACCGTTCAGCAAGTTTATGATCTAATTAATAAAGATCTTGATGAGGCTATCAGCTACTTTGAGAATGCTACTCCTAGACCAACAGGAAGTGCAGATAATAAATCTCAATTAAATATAGATGTTGCTTATGGTCTAAAAGCAAGAGTAGCTCTGGCTACAGGAGATTGGTCTACTGCTGCTTCTGCTGCTGCTACCGCGCGCACAGACTATCCTATAATGGACGAAACCGATTGGAAATCTGGATTTAATACCACGCTGCTTCCAGAAGTTATTTGGGGCAGTAATGTAATCACTACAGAGACTACATTTTTCCGTTCTTATTTTTACTTAATGTCTAATACATTTAATGGTAGTCAAATTAGAAATAATCCTAAGATTGTGGATAAAAGATTATACGATGCAATTCCTGATACGGACTACAGAAAGGATGTATTTTTAAAAGATGCCCCAAATTCAAATAGTTCAGCAGCTAATGGAGAAGGAGGTTGGGCTAATAATACCAACCCTTTATATACTACTGAAGCTGAGTTTGATGCCGCAATAGCTGACATTAAGAGTACTTATGGTTTGGCTTCTGGTCACAACACACATCCATATATGCATTTTAAGATGAAACAAAAATCTCCTGGAGGGATTGAGCCAGATGACATTATTTATATGCGTTCTTCTGAAATGTATTTAATAGAAGCTGAAGCAAAAGCAATGATGGATGATGTTTCAGGAGCGCAAGCTGCATTGGAACCATTAGGTCTAGCAAGAGATGCTGCTTATGATGTAACAGTTTTTGGTACACAAGCAGATTTAATGGAACACATTAAGTTTCAACGAGCTATCGAATTATGGGGAGAAGGATTTTCATACACGGATAAAATTCGTTGGGATGAAGGATTTGACCATGGTGCTGACGGAGGCTCTGGAGCTACTGCAACGCTTTATCAAGATGGATTTGCACAAGCAAAACCTTCTATTAATCCAGCTTGGGTTTTTAAGATTCCTCAAAAAGAAATTGATGCGAATCCTAATTTAACATCAGCTGATCAAAATCCATAGTAACTAAATCAATGGAGATAAAAAAGTTAAAGCCGCAAGCAGTTTCCTGTTTGCGGCTTTGCTTTTTCAAAATAAAAAACAATTATCATATATTTTGAAATATGCTAATCATTTTTTCTACTGAATCTCATTAATGAGAATGCCCTCCCCCACTTGCTTCTCCCTTTTTCGATTGAGCCATTAAGAAATAAGCACCATCAACCACAATCTCAGCAGACTCTTCTAATTTTTCTAAAGGAGTAATTTCAAAATACCCAAAGTCCATCACTCCTTTCAATACAGGTACTTTTTTGAAATGAACTTCATCCTCATGCTCCTCCTCTTTGACAAAAATATAATAGAGTCCATTGTCCAAGGCAACTGCTTCTTCAGGCAAGGCAGGTACTTTTCGATCTTCCAAAATTATTCGTCCTTCGACATACATTCCTGGAATTAATTCTGTTTGGTCATCTATCATTTCAGCATGAACAGAGATTGACCGATTAGATTCATCGATTGATTTTCCAAGAGCAAATATTTTTGCCTCCATCACATTTTTAGGTTGACTCTGTAAACTAAAACTGATTAGTTGTCCTTTTTTTACATAAGGTAAATCTTTTTCAAAAACCATAAAGTCAATATGTAAATGATGGTTGTCAACAATTTCAAAAAGGTCTTGCTGTGGATCAACAAAAATCCCAGTATTCACTTTTATCTCTCGAACAAAACCATTGAGCGGACTTTTGATGGCTAAAAAAGTTTTCAATTCTGTGTTCTCAAGCGAAGGAATTGGTAACCCTAAAACATTCATTCGAGATTTTAAGCCTTGCAATTTTGCTTTTGCAATCGCTCTTTCTGAGGTAACTTTGTCTAATCCACTTTGAGGGGCAATTTCCCTTTTCACCAAATCCATTTGTCGAGTATATTCTTTTTCTAAAAACAATAACTCGCCTTCCACTTCTAAATATTCTTGTTGCCAAGAGATAAAATCTGGGTTTTGAATTGTGGCAAGCGTTGCTCCTTTTCGAACATATTGTCCTGGCTTGACATTGATCTTCGTCACTTTTCCAGCAGCCATCGAACTTACATTTGCCTTGTTTTGAGGAGGTAATTCAAGTAAGCCATTCACTTTTAAAGTTGATTGCAAATTTCGATTTTCGAAGGTGCCATACTTCAATCCAATCTTTTGAATTTGCTCTTTGGTTAAACCAACTTCATCTTCCTCTTCCATATGAGCATCTCCTACAGGAGCCTCCACATGATCTCCATTTTCATCATGTTCATGTCCATCTGAAGTATCAAGGCAACTTGAAAACAGTAAGACTAATACTGCCATAAATACACTTACAAATATTATTTTTGATATTAAATCTTTCATTTTTTGATATTTTCTTTTTATTAAAAACTATAACTAACTGATTTTCAGTTAATTACAACTTCACTTGACAACTCCCACATAGGTAAGTTGTGTTTTTAAAAAATGATATTCCTTCAACATTTCGAGGTAGGTAATTTCATATTGAATTCCTTGATCGAGACTTTGAAGATATTCTAATGCTGTTGCTTGACCTGCTCTAAATGCTTCTTTTGCAAATTCTTGGCGACTCCGAACAGATGGCAAAATTTCTTTTTCTAAATATGCCATTGCCAATTTCTGCTTTTGTAATTGCATTGTTATTTTTTGTCGCTCGATTTCAAGTTGCTGCAAAATCGCTTCCTTTTTTGACGCTTGAACTTGGACTTGAATTTGGGCTGCTTCAATTTTTCTGTTTTGACTTTTCTTAAAAAGTGGAACATTCATTCCAACCAGATAGCCAAAAAATGGGGCTGTACCATTTACGGTTTGCAACCGTAACCCTGTTTGAAGCTGTGGTAGCAGTTGAGCTTTTTGAACTTCAATTTGAGCCTTGGCAACTTCGCTATTTTGATTTTGAAATTGTACCATTGGATGATTCGCAAAATCTTTAGTTTCAATCTCAGCAGGCATTGGCAACTTTTCCAAGTCAACATCAACTTCATTTTCTGACCTTAACCAATTTTGAAAATTCTTATTGGAAATAGTTAAATCTTGCCTCGCCATCTCTTTTTTCCATTGAGCTAATTTCAATTGATCCTGAGCCGTCAACAATGGTAATTTCCCAATCGAACCTGCGTTAAACCTTTCTTGATTTACCTCCACAAAATCATTATAGAGTTCTGTCAAGTCACCCAAATAATTTTGTTTTTGTTTTTGAAAAACCAAATCGTAAAATGCTAAAGTAGTCTGATAGGCGATTTGTTGCTCAGTCAATTTCAAAGCATTCCCAGCTAGATTAGCCTGTTGCTGATATAACTTTTGCTGAGTTGAATTTACTTTAGGTAAATAAAAATTCTGTTGAGCACCAATGGAATGGATTCCTGTATTTTCTTGAAAATCAAATTCTTCTCCCGTAATAAAAATATTCGTTAAAGGCAAAGTTGATTTTATTTCACTCAATTTATTGGCTCGTTGAATTTGCAGTTGATTAGTTTTAATTGCTGCAAAATTCTGTTGACTCATTTCTATTGACTGTTCTAAAGTAAGTTTTGAAACTTGTGAATGTCCTGTTATAAAAAACAATAACAATACACTTACAAGTGGTGTAGTTTTATTCATTTTCCATTTTTTTTCAGAAAAATAATACAGGATAGGTAAAATCACCATGGTCAAGAAAGTCGCTGAAATCAACCCTCCTACTACAACTGTTGCCAAAGGTTGTTGTACCTCCGCTCCTGCCGAAGTCGACATTGCCATTGGTAAAAACCCGAGTGAGGCAACCATCGCGGTCATAATCACAGGTCGTAAACGAACTTTAGTTCCAACTAAAATTCGTTCATATAAATTATCCATGCCTTCTTTTTTCAATTGATTAAAATAGGCGATCAGAACAATCCCATTCAAAACCGCCACCCCAAACAAAGCAATAAAACCAACTCCCGCAGAAATACTAAATGCCATTCCTCGAAAGTGCAAAGCCCAAATTCCGCCAATGGCAGACATTGGAATTGCAGTAAAAATCAAGGCAGATTGGATAACTGAATTAAAAGTCAGATACAACAAAACGAAAATCAAAGCCAACGCTGCAGGTACAGCAATCAATAGTCTCGCGCGTGCATTTTCTAGGTTTTCAAAAGCACCTCCATATGTAAAATAGTACCCCGTAGGAAGTTCCAATTGAGTCTCTAATCTATTTTTTATATTATTAACTAAACTTTCTACATCACGACCTCTCGTGTTAACTCCGATAGTAATCCTACGTTGAGTATTGTCTCTCGAAATCTGAGTTGGTCCCTCTTGAAACTCAACTGTCGCCAATTCTTGCAAAGGAATTTGGTCTCCATTGGGAAGAGGGATAAATAGGTTTTTGATGTCATCAATACTATTTCGATAAGGCTCATCCAGTCGAGTGACTAGCTCAAATCTTTTTTCACCTTCAAAAATATGTCCTGCAATTTCGCCAGCAAATCCTGTCCGAATAGTTCGGTTAATCACCTCTGCGCTCACTCCATATCTAGCCATCTTGCGTCGGTCATATTTTGCTACCATCTGTTGAAGTCCAGCGGTAGCTTCTACTTGAATATCTCCTACTCCATCAATTCCTTCGATCACATGTTCTGCAGCTTTTGCTGTCTTTACTAAAATTCCCAAATCTTCACCATACAATTTTATCGCAATATCTTGACGAACACCTGTCATTAATTCATTGAATCTCATTTGAATAGGTTGAGTAAATTCGTAAATCACCCCTGGATATTTATTCATCTCCATTTCCATTTTCTCGAATAACTCCTCCCTCGTGCTTCCAGAAACCCATTCTGATTTTGGTTTTAAAATCACAAAAATATCACCTGCTTCCAGCGGCATGATGTCGGTGGGAATTTCAGCAGTTCCAATTTTGGTGACCACTTTTTCTACTTCTGGAAACTTATCTAAAAGAATTTTTTGTAACTCTGCAGAAACTTCTACTCCTTTTGCAATCGAACTCCCTGGTGGTAAAATTTGATGCAACGCAAAGTCCCCTTCTTCCAAAGTCGGAATAAACTCACCTCCTAATCGATTGAATTGTAACAAACTAATTACAAATAGTGCAATTGTCCCAACTAGGAAAGCTACCTTAAACCTTAATGCAAAATTGAGAAATGGTTGATAGGTTCTATAGAAGAAACCAATGATCCGATCCGCGATATTTTTCTTATTGGTAATCTTCTTTTTCAATATCCACGACGACATCATCGGCACATAAGTCAAAGACAAAATCAATGCTCCTAAGATTGCAAAACTAACTGTTTGCGCCATTGGTCGAAACATTTTCCCTTCAATCCCAATCAATAAAAGTATAGGTAAGTAAACGATCAAAATGATAATCTCACCAAAAGCAGCTGACTGACGAATCTTGCTCGATGCTTCGTAAACTTCAGC
>CAJQQY010000011.1 GCA_905480595.1 uncultured Saprospiraceae bacterium
AGTAGCAAATAGAGGAGAAATCGCATTGAGAGTTATGCGCTCTGCTAAAAAAATGGGGATCAAAACTGTCGCAGTTTATTCTGAGGCAGATAGGAATGCTCGCCACACTCGTTTCGCCGATGAAGCAGTTTTGCTTGGGCCTGCACCATCTTCAGAGTCTTACTTGAAAATGGAAAATGTTATTCAAGCTGCAAAGGATACAGGAGCAGATGCTATCCATCCCGGTTATGGTTTTCTTAGCGAAAATTCTGCCTTTGCAAAAATGGCGGAAGAAAATGGAATCACTTTCATTGGTCCACGTCCTCATGCCATCGAAGTAATGGGAAGTAAATTAGCTGCAAAGGAAGCAGTTAAAGATTATAATATCCCAATGGTTCCTGGAATTGAAGAAGCGATTACAGATGTAGTTTTAGCTAAAAAAATTGCCAGCGAAATTGGTTTTCCTATTTTGATTAAAGCATCCGCAGGTGGAGGTGGAAAAGGAATGAGAGTAGTAGAAAACTTGGACGAATTACCAGAACAAATGGAAAGAGCCATCTCAGAAGCTATTTCTGCATTTGGTGATGGATCTGTTTTTATTGAAAAATATGTAACCTCTCCACGGCATATCGAAATTCAAGTTTTAGCAGATACTCATGGAAATATTGTTCACCTTTTTGAAAGAGAATGTAGTGTTCAACGAAGACATCAAAAAGTGGTAGAAGAAGCTCCTTCATCAGTACTCACTCCCGAACTTCGAAAAGAAATGGGCGACGCTGCTGTTAAAGTAGCTAAGGCTTGTGATTATGTTGGAGCTGGAACAGTTGAATTTTTATTGGATGAAAATATGAATTTTTATTTCTTAGAAATGAATACTCGACTTCAAGTGGAGCATCCAGTCTCAGAATGGATTACTGGAGTTGATTTAGTAGAGCAACAAATAAAAGTGGCAAGAGGTGAAGAATTATCCTTTACACAAGATGATTTATCTATCAATGGTCATGCCTTAGAATTAAGAATTTATGCCGAAGATCCATTGAATGATTTCTTACCAAATGTTGGGTCATTGGAAACTTATATCAGACCTGAAGGTCAAGGAATCCGTTTGGATGATGGATATGAGCAAGGTCAAGAAATTCCGATTTATTATGATCCGATGATTGCGAAGTTGATCACCTACGGTAAAACTCGGGAAGAAGCAACTGGCTTAATGCTAAAAGCTATCGAAGATTATCACATAGAAGGTGTAGCAACTACTCTTCCATTTGGAAAATTTGTTTGTGAGCATGATGCATTTACAAGTGGGAAGTTTGATACTCATTTTGTGAAAAATTATTTCTCTCCAGAAGCACTACTGAAGGAGCAAGCGGAGGAAAAAGAAATTGCGGCAGCTTTAGCGATGCAATTATTCTTAAATGAAAAGGATCAATTGAAAGTGGTGGAAAATGGAAAATCAAATTGGAAAAAATCTAGGATCTGATTTTTTTAAAAAATAAGAAATGAAAAAACCCAACTTCAAAAAAATAAAATATCAACGAAAAACGGCCTCTAGTTCTTCCAAAAAGAAAACTAATCCTTGGAAGACACCAGAAGATATAACAATACCATTACATTTTGACTCTGATGCCATCAAAAATGTAAAGCACTTAAATTTCATTGCTGGTATCCCTCCATATTTACGAGGGCCATACAGTTCCATGTATGCAGTTCGACCTTGGACAATTCGTCAATACGCAGGTTTTTCTACTGCAAAAAAAAGTAATGAATTTTATAGAAGAAATTTAGCACAAGGACAAAAAGGATTATCTGTTGCTTTTGATTTAGCAACTCATCGAGGATACGATTCTGATCATCCAAGAGTGACGGGAGATGTTGGAATGGCAGGAGTTGCGATTGATTCTGTGGAGGATATGAAAATTCTTTTCAACAAAATTCCTTTAGATAAAATGTCTGTTTCCATGACGATGAACGGAGCCGTTTTACCCATCATGGCATTTTTTATTGTAGCTGCAGAAGAGCAAGGAGTCGAACAATCTAAATTAAGTGGAACTATCCAAAACGATATCCTAAAAGAGTTCATGGTTCGGAATACTTATATTTATCCGCCACAACCTTCCATGCGACTCATTGGAGATATTTTTAAATACACTTCTCAAAACATTCCGAAATTTAATTCAATTAGTATCAGCGGTTATCACATGCATGAAGCTGGGGCTTCTGCGGATATTGAGTTAGCTTACACTTTAGCAGATGGATTAGAATATATTCGAACAGGTTTGAAAGCTGGTTTAAAAATAGATGACTTCGCTCCTCGCCTATCTTTCTTTTGGGGGATAGGAATGAATCATTTTATGGAAATTGCCAAAATGCGAGCAGCAAGAATGTTATGGGCAAAAATTGTCAAACAGTTCAATCCAACCAATCCAAAATCGATGGCATTGAGAACTCACTCTCAAACTTCGGGTTGGAGTTTAACTGCTCAAGATCCATTCAATAATATTGCACGAACGACGATTGAAGCAATGTCGGCTGTCCTTGGAGGCACACAATCTTTACACACCAATTCATTGGATGAAGCGATTGCATTGCCAACTGATTTCTCTGCAAAAATTGCTCGGGACACTCAAAAATATTTGCAACAAGAAACTAACATAACGGATGTGGTTGATCCTTGGGGAGGTTCTTATTACGTAGAATATTTAACCAAAGAAATTGCAGAGAAGGCTTGGAAATTAATTGAAGAAATTGAGTCATTAGGAGGCATGGCAAAAGCTATCGAAAATGGTTTACCAAAACTTAGAATTGAAGAAGCTGCCGCGAGAAAACAAGCTCGAATCGATAGTGGTATCGATAAAATTATTGGAGTAAATATTTTCCAACATGATGAAGATGCCATTTTAGATACCTTAGAAGTTGACAACTCAGCGGTGCGAAAATCACAAGTTAATCG
>CAJQQY010000012.1 GCA_905480595.1 uncultured Saprospiraceae bacterium
TCCCATATTGAATTCCATATCTACTTCCTTCAAACAAAAAACAAAATCTCCCCAATTAGGAGATGCTGTTGCCGACCAATCTTCCACTCTTAAATAGTAAGTAAAACCTGGAGTAAGACCAAGTAGGACTAATTCCAAATCCGTTTCACCTGGCAGAGCTGCAACACAATCCAACTCTTCCAACCCATCGATAGAACAATCTCCTCGATAAACTGCCATCTGGGGCTGAACGATTCCTCCATTTGGTCCATCAACTGCCATCAACTCAATTTGTACATCAACCATACTTCCATCTGCTGGAACTGTGAATGAAAACCAAACATCAGCATCCGGAGCACTTCCATTAAAACAAGAAGGAATATTGGCATTAGTTGTGGATGAAATTACACTTGCGGTAGCACTTACATTATTAAATGTATCAATAATGGGACAAATTGGAATTTCCCCCAAGTAGACTAAAGTAGAACATTCATCATTAGCAGGCTGAGCTATGAGAGAAAAATGAACAAAAAAGAAAAGAAGGAAATGTAGTATTCGTGTCATCATATATTTTTTTCTAAAGATAAATTTATAAATGATTCCTTAATGAAATATGAGTTCTTTTTTTTGTCAAAAATTAACTTTTGTATAAAAGGAAAAAATGATATTTTCATTTTAAAAAATTACTTTTGCAAAAAAAATTATAATTATGAATAAGCTTATTTTCTTCATCCTTTCTTTCGCCATTTTCACTACCATCTTTAGTTGTAAAATTAAACAAACGCCTACCGAGGTAATTACTCAAAAAGATTTTCGAATCGGTTTTTATAATGTCGAAAACCTTTTTGACACCATTGATATTGAAGGAAAAGCAGATGAAGAATTCACTCCGCAATCCAAGAAAAAATGGAATACAGAAAGATATTTTAAAAAATTAAATGACTTAGCTAAAGTTATTGACGGAATGAATTACCCTGCGATTTTGGGATTATGTGAAGTTGAAAATGCAACGGTGGTTAAAGATTTAATTTCTGAGACAAGTTTAAAAAACCATAATTATGGATTCGTTCATTTTGAGTCACCGGACTTTCGAGGAATTGATGTCGCGATGATTTATCAAAAAAGATTTTTTCAAGTTTTGGATTCTGAAACAATTGAAATTAATTTTCCAAAATCAATCATCGGGGAAGAGACTTATACTACTCGCGAAATCTTACACGTAACTGGAATTTTCGCCCAAAAAGAAACACTTCATATATATATCAATCACTTTCCTTCGCGTCGTGGTGGACTAAAAGCTAGTGAACCAAAAAGAACTTACGTCGCAGAACAATTAATGAAATCAGTCAATGGTGTTTTGTCCAAAAATCAAAATGCCAATATTTTATTGATGGGAGACTTCAATGATGAACCTGATAACAATAGTATTACAAAAACGATTGGAGCTAAACAACTTCCTAAAATCGGGTCGAATCCAAGTCTAATAAATTGTGCTTATGAACTCGATCTAATGAAAAAAGGAACTTATAATTTTAGAGGAAATTGGAATATGTTAGATCAAATTATTGTTTCAAATTCAATGCTTCAAAAAGATGGTAAATTAAAAATTGGAGAGTTTCAAATTTTCCAAAAAGAATGGATGATGTATAAAAGTGACAAGTATGGTTTAACTCCAAATCGAACTTATGGTGGGCCTAATTATTATGGTGGGTATTCTGATCACTTGCCTGTTTTTGTGGAGATTAGAGTAGATTAAAATAGTAAATATTAAACTTCATCTTTTAGTCATTTTCAGTTTACAATACGGAGTGATTAAAGGATGAAATTTAATATTTGAGAAGAGCTTCTGCTATTATAGAATGAAATATTAATTTTGAGGCATTAAATCGTACATACTTACTAGCTCTTTTGAATTAAAAAACTTATTTTCTTCAAGTATTCTTTCCAACTTTCTGATTACTTTTTCATCATTTAAATACACCCGCTTGACATAATATATGTGGGCAATAACCGCATTAACTGAACGGGGATTTTTATCAAAATTAGTTTCTCGAATTACTTGAAAACAATATTCAAGAGAAGGTAAATGCTTTTTCCCTATTCTTCCAATATCAGTTAAGAAAAACACCATATTATCAAAACCATCTGACTCTTTATCAAAAGCTCTAGAAATCATGTACATATTGTCAATTTTCTCATCAAGTACGGAATCAAATTCTTTTGCTTCAAGTATTATATCGAACAATATATAATTTTTATACCGAGTGTTGGCTTTAATATTTTTTTCAATAAAAGCATCAATAGCTATTGAATATAAATCTAAACTATCTATCAATGGATCCTTGCTAATTACAGGTTGTCTTTTAATATACTCTGGCCCAGCATGTGTTATCTGACCTAGTAAAATTTGATAGTCAACAATTTCATTTAATTTGTTTTCTCTATAATCATTCCCTTGGCAAAACCCTATCAATGGAATTAGAATTAATAAAGCATTTAAAAGTTGAGTTTTCATTTTTGTATATCAAGAATTTTTTGTGACGACTTACCTTTACCCATTTGGTTTCTTCTTCACGGTCTTCTTTGCATCTTTTTTCAATCCATCAAAAAACTCTTCGAACGTATTAAATTGGCGACGATAATTCAAACCAATACCCATTCGATTATTTCTATTTCCATCTAAAGCTTGCTCTGAACGTTGGTAAAATCTAACTTTAAATCTTCTATTTTCTGTCAAATAATATTCTGCTACAAAATCACTTCCATAGAATGTTCCAGAAACAGTTTCTGTACTTCTAACTACTCCTCCACTCACACTTAACTGATCGTTTAAAAATCTAGGATTCAAATTCACCGCCACTTCTGAACCAGCCAAAGCTGTCGTTTGACCTCCTTCCAAATCAAGTTCTCCAGTTTGATAAGTGTTATATGCAAAATCAAAATCAACCCCAGACACTCCTCCAACTTCACTAAATGCATCTGATAAAAGGTTAGTAATGTACAACGAAACTCTGGTTGTTAAATATTCAGATACCGTATTGATTCCACTCGACGTCCAATCAAAATCTGAAAGATTCTCTTGCCCAGAAGGAATAAATCCACCGATCACAATCAATCCAAATACTTGCCTATTCAATTCACTTTGATCTTGACGAAGCACTCTCAATTTTGTATCGACATAATTTTTAACCGTCCCAGTCGTGAGTCGTGGAAATGAAATATCAAAATTGATATCTGGTTTAAGTAAATCTCCAGTCAATTCCATTTCCAAATCAACATTAGTTGGCTGTCGAGATTGCGCTTTCAAGTCATCATCACCTAACTCAATATATTCAAGAATAAAATTATAAACAGCTGTACTCAATCGATCATATTTCGCATTTAGATTGATAATTGCTCCAAATGGATCGCCTGACCAATTTATTGTTCCACCACTTTTTACTTTGAATTTTTTATTGACAATATTGTAAAGCGTAAATAAATAATCTCCCTCAGCAATTACATATTCTCCAAATAAAGTAATATCTCCGTCTCGAGGTATAAACATTTGTAAATAACCATTTCCTTTTCCACGAATAATATCACCTGCTCGTTCATCTATAATTAAGGAAACTTCTGCTTCTTCAGTCATTTCCACATTCATTCGAATTTCCATTCCTCGAATTTCTTTGGCGAGTTTCCCATCTCCATCTTCATCTTCAGTCCTAAATTCGATAAAACTTATTTCGGAGCTATTTTGAGTACTGTATGTAATCGGAATAAAGAGTTCAGAATCTTTACCAGTCTTTGCATTTATAGTCAAATCAGTTTCAGTAAATTTCCCAGAAAAAACTGCATCAACTTCTCCTATAGCATGTCCATAATAAAGTGGGTTATTAGTTTTTTCAGTATCCAAAACTAATAACCGATCTGAAAAAAGTCTGGCACTTAATCCTGGAAATCTAAAATTGGTGTGAACAATTCCACCAGTTACATTAGCAATATTCCCATATTTGTCAGAAAAAGTATTTCCTGAAAAATCAAAAAAGTTATCTAGGATCTTTACTTCTGTTGGAGTTTCCTGACCAAAGAAATATCTAGTATTTAGATAATCTACCGTAATAGCTCCCTTGTAAATTTTTGCATTTCCAGATGATTTGATTTCTTGCTTTGGAATACCACTTATACTCGCATTAAGATCAACCAAACCATCCGTATCTGAAGCATGTTGTCCAATGAAATATTCCAAAATATTCAATGGGTAATTCAACAAATCTAAATTGGCATTAAAATAATTCGAAGGATGTAATTTTTTATTAAATGGTTCTTTATTTTTCCCAGACATTTTCTTCGTAGTAGGCAAGATTACATATCCATCTAAATTTAACTCTCTCAAACCTCTTTGAATCGAAAGTTTTGTAGTTAACTGACTTTTCAAATCTACCAAATTCGCATTCAATTCTAGCTTCCCCCAATCATCACCATTCACAAAAAAAGTATCGCTTTTAACAAGCGCATTAATATTTCCAATATTATAGATATCAGGAGTAGTTACATCAACTGAATATTTCCCAGCAAAATCCATCTGTCTATAATTCCAAATACTATCAATAAATCCTGTATTGAAATTTTCCAACTTGAGGTGAATTCCTTTTTTGTTGATGTCTTCAATACTTACAATTCGGTTTCGATTGGTCATCGTGAAATTTTCCGTTTCAAGATATTTTCTTCCGAGTTGGATAAAATTGGTTTCACTTATTTCCCATTCTTCACCAAAAACGACCAAACTATCATTGAATAAACTAACATTGAATCCTCCATCTTCAAAAAAGATTTTCCCCGCAACGTTAAACCGATCATAAGTGCCTCTTTCTCCAACTAAACCAACTTTAAAAACAACGGTATCCCTATTTAATTCTGCATCAATATCTATTTCAGGAATTCTATTTTTACCATTTATTATTGCATAAAAAGGTACTTTGGAATTTACTGCTCCGATACTTTTATTAGTACTTGTATTAAATTTTATCCCTCCAATTTCTACATTATCATAAGTAACTTCCTCTAGATTTACTTCTACATTCCCTATATAATTTACCCCATCATAATGCCCACCTATGTTGAAATTCTTAATGGTATCTAATTTGGGATCAATAAGAAATGTGAAGTTTTTAGAATTAAATAATGTTATATCATAATCGAAATCTTTGGATTTTAACGAGTCTCTTTTTGGTTTGATATTTAATCTTTCTGCAATCTCAGGATAGTTGACTTTAGTAAAAGTGAAGAAGGCATCAGGTATTTCTTGAATGTCAAATTCACCCGTAATTTCTCCTTCAAGCATTTCAGAACTTACGGAAACAATTCTTTGACGGTTTGTCCCAAAAATGGAAGAAAAGGACAACGTGTCTATCTCATATTTCTCAGTCCCATTTCGTTGAAAAACGAGATTACTAAACTGAGCATTTCCTTCTACATTTGAAATATCGATATCCCTAATTTCGAGATCCATTTTTCCTGTAATACCAAAATCTTGTTTCATTAAATTCAGCTCATCTAAATTCAATGTTTTTATATCCGCCTTAAAATCAAAAACAGGAATCGTATCGCTAAAATCGACACTTCCATCAAAGGACAAATCAATATTTTTATCCTTGATGATGAAATCTCCATCAAACAAATTTTGGGTCAAACGCCCATCCATTTTAAAGTCGTGATAATTGTAATTTCGAAAAGCAAAACTGTCAACAGTTGCCTCTATTTTTGCTCTTGCAGTCGAAGCTGAAATACCAACTCCATCAGATATTTTTGAAGTTACGGTAATATTTCCAAGCTGATCATTGCTAGTCCAAGTTTTCAAATCGAAGTCGACCAAATTCAAATTCCCTGTATATTTTGCCCCTTCTCTTCCATCTTTTAAATCTAAACGCATATCCATCGTTGCACTTCCCAAATCTGTTTTAAGGTCTCCGTAAGCCACAAAATCGACGAAAAACCCATCAAATCTTCCTTTAAAGTTTATATTTCCTAGTTTATTAAAATTGTCGGGAGGATTAAAATTTGGAACCAACTGTCGCAAAGTCCACACATCAGTTTGCAGTCTTCTTAGATTAAGGTTTAAACTTTCGTTTCCTTTCTTCGCTAAATCTCTAGAACTGAAATCTCCTTCGATAATCGATTTACTACCAATCATTAATTTCAAATCTTCTCCTCTTAAATTATTAACTCGACCTTTAACGATTCCATCTAGACGAATTACTTCTTCTGCATTATCAACAAAAAACTTGTTATTTTTTAGTTTAGGAACAAAGGCCATTACATCTCGAATAGCAACTCGACTTTCCTCAAATTTTAAATCCATATTTACCTTGTTCTCAAAATCTCGGTAGCTAGTAAAATCTCGGTGTTTGAAAATGATGGTATCTTGAATGTGACTATATGGCGTCACCAAATTTACTCCGTTTAGTTCAGTCTTTCGTGAGGTGATTTTGACATCAGGGGAAGATAGATTTTCTAAAACAAAACCACTAGTTTCTGTTGCTCCAAATTGGTTTAGCTTACCTGTAAAAACCATTTCTGACATAGCAAAACTGTCAATACCAATCTTGATATCAAAAGCTTCTAAGTGATCAAAATCTAGCTCTTCTTCAGAAGTAGTTTTAACAGGAGATTTTCGGTAATTATGAAGACTTAATTTTCCATTCCCAAAATCAAAATCGTGAATCAAAAGTTGAAAAGGTTTATTCAATGAATCAGCCTTTAAATCAACTTCAACAAGTTCTTCTAATGCTTCCACTAAAGAAGTGTCCTTTGGTATTGGTTTTCTATCCTTCAAATCAACTTGCACATATGAATCTTCAAAATTGACTGAGTGAATAGAAACTATATTTTCGACTAGGTCAATTTTATCAACTTTTATTTCTCCATTTTTTATGTAGACATTTACTCGTTCTCCTTTGACTTCATCATCATTTTCGAAAGTGACATTTTCTAGATAAAGAACATCAGCTCCTATGAAAAATGGTCGGCTAGAAGCTCCTTTCTTTTTATCAACTTTAGGAGGGAAAAGTTTAGCTAGTAATTGATTTAAATTCGATTTTGGTTCGCCTTCTTTTCGCTTTAATTTGAGTTGTGCATTTTGCAACGTTAAGTCGCTGACTTCTAAATTACTTTGAAGTAGATTAAACAAACTAGAGTTAAAATTCACTACTAATTTTTCACTAAACAATAATGTATCACCATTAAAGTCTTCTAGATAAAAACTATCTAAAACTAATTTATCGAAAATCTCAAATTCAATACGATCGAATTCAACCTTGGTATCTAAATCTTGGGAAAGCTTTTCGGTGAGTTTTTTTCCAGCCCAATTTTGGACAATTTTAAACTGAAAAAGTACTGTTATGATTCCCATCAATAGCACAAAAAGTAAAGCGATAAACATCACTCCACGCATTATTCGTTTTCCCCAAGATCGTTTTTGAGGAACCGTTTTTTCTTCTTTGCTATTATCCTTTTCCATTCTGAAAAAATGATAGAGTTGCTATTAAAATCTATCTTCTTTTTAAACGGTAAAATTACGCAAATAGATGTTAAAATTGGCCGTTTTAACGAAGTTTTAAGTAGCAGCTAACTTTAGTTGGCTACAAAAAATGAGCGCAGCGATTTTTTTAGAATACTTAATAAGAATTTAGTAAAAGGAAAGCTTTAATTTAGAATATGTACAAGCATACTCAATGTGAAATTCTAATTTTTTTTGGCCAACTAAAGCAAACCACCACGTACAAAGTCAAACACTTGTTCTTCTGACCAATAAAATCCTTTGGAATGGGATTGTGGAAAGCCCACGTGTCCACCATATTTTGGAGTTAACAAATGAAGATAAGGGTTTGATTTAGCAGCATCAATTGGATAACATGAATCACTTAAAAATGAGTCATCTTTTGCATTGACCAATAATGTGGGAATGGATAAATTATCGAAAAAATTTCGACTTGAACATTTTTCCCAATAATCATCGGCACTTGCAAATCCGTGAACTGGAGCTGTGAAATTGCCATCAAAATCACCAAATGTTTTGGAGGCTAAAATTCTTTCTGCATCTAAATCAGGATATAAATGTTTCTTGAGTTTAAATTTTTCTTTTAATGATCTTAAAAACCGTTTGAGATAAATAAAATTATGTCGTTTTTCTATTTCTGCGCTGCAACCTGCTAAATCAACCGGCGCAGATACCCCAACTGCTTTTTTAATTTTGGGATTGATGGTATTTCCTTTTTCTCCTGCATATTTTAAAACCACATTTCCGCCAAGACTAAAACCGATTAAAACCATTTCTTCGTAATCGTATTTTTCAAAAATAGTCTGAATGACAAAATCTAAATCAGTCGTTTCTCCGCTATGATAACCTCTTCGCAGAAGGTTCATTTCGCCACTACAACCTCTAAAATTCAATGTTACCGCATCCCAATTATTATGATTAAAAATGCGATTCATGCCTAAAATATACTGGCTATCAGAGGAGCCTTCTAAACCATGTAAAGTCACTATGATTTTGTCTCCTCCTACTCTTGACCAATCCAAATCTAAGAAATCGTCATCGGGTGTTGTGATTCGTTCCCGCTCATATTTGACTTCATTTACTTGTCGAAATAAGGAAGGATATATCGTCGAAAAATGATGATATTTGAATATAAAGGAAGGGTTATATTCTTTTGATTTTAAAATAGGCATCTATAAAATTAGATTATGATTTTAGTTTTTATTTTTTTGTAAAATCCATTAAATAATACTCTCCACTCGAACTCCTACCCCATTAAAAGCTGCATTCCCTGTCAATTCATCTATTCGTTCATGATCCGTCAAATCATTGATACTAATTCCAGCATGTTCTTGAGCTATTTTCATTTTAACCCCTTTTCGCCCATGCCCCCAACCTTGAGGAATGGATACAACACCTTCCATTATTTCATCACTCACTTGAGTTTCGATTTCGATGGAACCAACTTTAGAAGTAACTTTTACTGTTTCTCCATTTTGAATTTGGAGAGCTTCAGCATCTTTTGGATTAAGAATTAAAGTACATTCATTTCTTCCTTTGACTAACCGATAGGCATTGTGCATCCAAGTATTATGACTCCTTAATAATCTTCGACCAATCATTTGGAATGGAAATTCATTTTCTGATTTTTTTCCTGAGAAGAAAGTAGATTTGAGTCTTTCCAAATCATCAACAAAAAGTTGAGGAGCCAATTGAATTTTATCATCGTTAGTTTGTAATCGACTAATCAAACATGGTTGCAATGCTCCCAAATCTATTCCATGTGGATTTTCTTTGAGCATTTTCAAACTCAAACCTTTATCTGCATAAATTCCCGTTTGAAGCATACTATCCAAAAATTGTTCTGGAGTCATTTCACTTTCGGGTTGATCTGTTATAACTGAGATTAATTTCCTTACAATTTCCCAATCGTATTTTTGATTTTCTTTTTTTCCAAAAAGTGGTGTTGAATATTTAACTGTATTTTTTACAGATAATGCATTGAAGAAAATATCATAATGAGGAATTTCTAAACCTGTAGCTGCAGGTAAGATTATATCTGCATGACGAGAAGTTTCATTAAGGTAAATATCTACCGAAACCATAAAATCAAGTTCATCAAAAGCTTCTGCTAATCGCTCTCCATTTGGACTCGAAAGAACCGGATTTCCCGCGATACAAATCATTGCTTTGATTTGACCTTCACCTTCTGTTAATATTTCATCTGCTAAAGTTGCAACTGGAAATTCAGAATTGTAATATGGTAAATTTCGGACACGTGATCGAAATCGGCCATAGGAATCTTTCTTACCTTTTTTGTTGGTTATCTTTAATAAATCAAAAGCTGGTTGGGTAAACATAGCTCCACCTGCTCTATCAAAATTTCCAGTTATGATATTGAGAACATTAGTTAACCATTGGCAAAGTCCTCCAAAGGTTTGAGTAGATGCGCCCATTCGACTATAGCAAACTGCGCTCGGTGCATTGGCAAATCTAATAGCCAAATCTTCTATTTTTCCAACTGATATTCCAACTATTGGAGCTATCTCTTTTACTGAAAAGTCTTTTGTTATTTCTTCTAATTTTTCAAAGCCAATTAAATCACTTTCCAGGTGTCTTAAATTCACTAAACCTTTGCTCTGTATAGTTTTTATTAAACCTAACAATAAAAGTGCATCTCTTTCTGGACGAATAAAAATATGTTCGTCAGCTTTCCTAGCTGTCTCTGTTCTTCGTGGATCAACAACTACAATCTTACCTCCTCTTTGTTGAATTCTTTTTAGTCTTTTGGAAACATTTGGAGCGGTCATCATGCTTCCATTTGAAACCATTGGATTACCTCCAATAATTATCATAAAGTCGGTTCGGTCAATATCTGGGATTGGCACAATCATTCCATGTCCAAACATAAAATTAGAAGCAACATGATGTGGCAATTGATCTGCTGAGGCCGAGCTGTATCTGTTATAAGTTCCTAATGCCCTGAGGTACAATGGTAAAAATACGCCATTTCCAAAATTATGAGCATTTGGGTTCCCTAGGTAAGAACCAACTGCATTTTTCCCAAACTCTTGTTGAATTGATCTTATTTTTGTTCCAATTTCTTGAAATGCTGCTTCCCAACTAATCGGTTCCCATTTTCCATTTTCAGATTTTTTAATTGGAGTTTTTAGACGATCTGGGTCATGATAAATATCTTGAAGTGCAACAGCTTTTGGACAAATATGGCCTTCACTTAAAGGGTCTTTTGGGTCACCTTTAATGCTCTTAATTTCCGTTCCTTCATAAGTTATTTCAATTCCACACATTGCTTCGCAAAGATTGCAAGTGCGGTAATGTTTTTTCAAATCAGCCATATTCAGTTATTTTTATTTTTCCTAAAATAAGGGAATAATCTATTCAAATTAAAAACTACAAGAAACTCTTTTTTTTTTTGGAATAAAATAAACGTGGAATATAAAATTATTGGACTAGAGGCTAATTCTTTTAAAATTTTAAAGCAAAGCTCATTGATTGATTTTATAAGATTATGTCGCGCTGAAATGAAAGAAAGAATCTTTGCAAAATCTATTGTATATTGAGTTATAATCAATCTAATAGAAAGATTACAAAAGAGATAATAAAGCCAAATTTTGAAGTGAAATTATTTTTTAAAATCCCCACTCATTAACCTTTCTCAATTGCCATATTGAAATAAAAATAGAGAATCTGATACAGCATAAATTGCTTTATCGGAATCATTTATTTTTAACGAAGAATCAAATTAAATTTTGATTAATAAAAACCAGTTTTGGAGTAAAATAATTTTTATTAATTTAAAGCGATTTTTGCCCCTTCACCTATTTACAATATCACATCACCTTTTATTTAAAAGCTATTTCAAACAAACTATTACTGTTGACAACCTATAGCCAGATTTGTGGTCAATAGTTGTAACTAACTAAATATCAAACACTTATTCTTTAATAAATACTTTTATTTTTTTAAGAAAAATAAAAGTAAAACAGAATTTCCAAAAACTATTACAAAAAAAACAGACACGTATGCGTAATTTTTACATTTTCATTTTTTTGCTTTTACCATCTTTCATTTTTTCTCAAACCATTAATGACTGTGTAGATGCAGAGGTGGTGTGTAACAATGGAAATATTACATTTAATCCGCAGGGAGCTGGTATAGATGACTTTGCCAACCCAAATAATAATAGTGGGTGTTTGGCAACCGGTGAGCATTCTAGTGCTTGGTATTATTTTGAGATTAATGCATCAGCGCCACCCAACCAATCTTTAGGTTTCACCATTAGTCCAACTGGAGGAGCAGGGCAAGATTATGACTTTGCTTTATTTGGCCCAGATGTTTCTTGTTCTGATTTAGGAAATCCTATTCGATGTTCTTATGCTGGGCCAGGGTGTGCATTTTGTCCGCAAACAGGATTGGGAATGAATACAACCGATCAAACGGAAGGGGCTGGAGGAGATGGATTTGTTAGTGACATTATCGTTCAGCCAGGACAGGGATACTTTCTTTTGGTGGATAACTTTTCAAATAATGGGAGTGGGTTCGACTTGTCATGGACAGGAGATGCTGCTGATGATTTGGAATGTAATACTAATCCTCCCTGTGGATTAATTGCTTCTGCAGGAAATGGGGCAACGGGATGTTCAGGAGATACAGGGATTTCATTAAATGGTTCAGCAATAGGAGCTTCAGGAAATGAAACATATAACTGGGTTGGAACAAATGGATCAACAGCATATTTAAATGATCCAACAAGTCCAAATCCTTCAATATCATTTCCACCAAACGTGAGTGGAACTTTTGATTTCACCCTAACAATAACGGATGATGCTTGTATAGATGATGATATAGTAACAGTTACCATTAATCCCTTGCCAATTGTTACTTTGACTCCACCTACTGCCGTTTGTGATGACGATGATACTTACACAATAGGTTCTTCCCCACTTGGAGGAATTTGGAGTTCCAATATGCCAAATGGTATCGTAAATCCATCAGCTTTAGGACCTGGGACTTATGTTGTTGATTATACATATACTGATGCCAATGGATGTACAAATATGGATATGACCACCGTTGTCATAAATCCTAGTCCAGTTGTTTCTATCGATTTTTTCAATACACAACTATGTACGAATGACTTGCCAATATTTTTAACTGCCACACCAGCTGGAGGAACTTGGAGTCCAAATGTTCCTGGTGGACAATTGATTCCTGGAAATCTCGGAGTAGGATCTTGGACAATAGGATATACTTACATTGATGCTAATGGTTGTGAAGGAATGGATGAAGTTGATATAAATGTTTTCCCTGAACCAGTAGCGGTAATTACTGATCCTGGTCCAATTTGTGAAACAGCTGATCCTCTATTTTTAACTGCTGACCCAACAGGTGGGACTTGGGGACCAAATGCAATTGGTGGAGTTTTTATTCCATCTAATTATACTCCTGGTTTTTATCCTGTAACATATACTTATACTGCAGTTTTTGGATGTGTAACTACAACTACAATAAATATTGAAGTGGTAAGTGCTCCAGTAGCAGATATCTCTACTCCCCCTGTTTTATGTACAAGTAGTTCCCCTTATACTTTGATGGCAACTCCAAGTGGAGGGAGTTGGGGACCATCAACTCCAGGTGGGATCGTTGATCCTAGTATTCTGGGTGAAGGGCAACATACTGCAATTTACACATATTTTGATCCAACTGGATGCCTAGTTGTTGCTTCTGAAACAATTACTGTTGAAGGACCACCAACTGTTCTTATCGATCCTGTTCCTGACTTGTGTGTGAATGGAGATCCTACTACTATAGCTGGATCCCCTACAGGAGGAACTTGGAGCCCTAATGCTCCAGGAGGAGTTTTTAATCCATCCATTGGAACTGGAAGTTATAATGTAACTTATTTTTATACAGATCCAGTAAGTGGATGTTCTGAAACGGCAATTACTACAGTCAATGTAATTAATGAACCTACCGTTGGAATAACTGGAAATAATTCATTCTGTACAGGAACCTCAACAACTTTAAATGCGGATACTGGTTTTTCAAATTATGCCTGGTCTAGTGGTGAAAATACAAGTACTATCTCAATTAATATGGAAGGAACATACACCGTGACTATTACCGATGGAAGTGGCTGTACTGCAACTGCTGAACAATTGGTAGTTGAAAATACGCTTCCTTCACCAACAATCTCAGGAGCAACTTCTATCTGTATTGGAACATCAACAACTCTTGACGCTGGAAGTGGATTTACAGATTATATCTGGTCGACTGGCGACATAACGAGTACCATATCTGCTAATCTTGCTGGTACTTTTACTGTAACTGTTACAGACGGGAATGGCTGTACTGGAGTTGATCAAGTGGACGTAAATATTACACCAAACCTCCAACCATCTATAACAGGAGATTTATCAATTTGTGTTGGAGTACCAACCACGCTTGATGCAGGAAGTGGGTATACAAATTATGAATGGTCAACTACAGAAATGACGAGTACAATTTCAACTAATCAGGCAGGAACTTATACTGTGACTGTGACTGATGCTTCAGGATGTACTGGAACTGACCAAGTTGCAATTTCTATTGCGCCTGGACTTACTCCAACAATAACTGGTTCTCCTAATTTCTGTAACAATACTTCTACAATAATAGATGCTGGTACTTATGATAGTTATATTTGGTCGACTGGTTCGGTGGATCAAACTTTAACTGTAACTGCAAATGGTACTTATACTGTAACAGTTTCGGATGCAGCAGGATGTACGGGAATTGATGAAATGATAGTTTCAGAATTTCCTATACCCGCTCCACAAATAAGTGGATCAACTTCGTTCTGTACGGGTAATTCTACAATTCTAGATGCTGGTACTTGGGTTGATTATTTATGGTCGGATGCATCAACAGGATCTTCTATTACTGTTAATACTGCAGGCACTTATACAGTTACTATTACTGATGGAAATGGATGTACAAATTCAACTTCAGTTGATGTTGTTGAAAGTACTTCTTTGAGTCCCTCTATAGTTGGTAATTTATCCTACTGTCCAAATGGATCGACTACTTTAGACGCTGGATTTGGTTTTGCAACTTATGAATGGTCAGATGGATCTATGGATCAAACGCTTGAAGTGATGACATCTGGTGACTATACTATTACTGTATCAGATGCTTCTGGATGTACAGGTACAAATGTAGTTTCAGTTGATGAAAGTATCCCACCTACAGCTAATATTATTGGGCAAAGTTCATTTTGTACAGGTACAAACACAACTCTAGATGCAGAAGGTGGATATATAAATTATGAATGGTCAGATGGATCCACCAATCAAACTTTAACTGTAAACCAAACAGGGACTTTTACTGTAACTGTGACTGATACAAACGGATGTACGGATGAAACTTTCATTGATGTTGAAGAATTGCAAAGTTTAGATCCAATGCTTTCAAGTAATGGGGCATTCTGTGAAGGGAGTTCAACAAGTATTTCTGCAGCAAGTGGATTTATTACATATGTTTGGTC
>CAJQQY010000013.1 GCA_905480595.1 uncultured Saprospiraceae bacterium
TATTGATCTGGATTACTACCTTAAATCATGTTTGGAGGGGTACTTCCAAACTTTAAGTTGTCGGAATGGAAAAGAAGGAGTAGAAAAAGCTTTGGAAATTCTTCCCGATGTCATTATCAGTGATGTGATGATGCCCGAAATGGATGGCTTTGAAGTTTGTAAGATTTTAAAAGAAGATGAACGAAGTAGCCATATACCAATTATTCTACTAACTGCTAAAGCAAGTACCGAAGCAAAAATTAAGGGACTGACTCAAGGAGCAGATGCATACTTGACCAAACCTTTTGAAAAGGAAGAACTGATGATTCGATTGAATAAATTGATGGAGGTTCGAAAAACGCTACAGAAAAAATATAGCAATACATTAATAAGTGTTCAACAAGAGCACCAATCTTTTATTTCAAAAGAAGATACATTTATTGGGAAAGTTGAAGATATTATACTTCTTAATATGATTAATGAAGATTTTTCTATCAATGACTTAGCACAGGAACTATTTCTTAGTAGGTCTCAAGTACATAGAAAAATAAAAGCCCTCACGGGAATGTCCACCTCTATTTATATTCGTTCTGTCCGCCTGCAAAAAGCGAAAAATTTACTTTCTTCAACAGGATTATCTATCTCTGAAATCGCTTATCAATGCGGATTTAAGTCTCCTGCCTATTTTTCTCAAGTATTTAAAGATTCATTCGGGATACCTCCAAGTGCCGCCCGGTAGTGATTTTTTTGGCAATATTTATCGCTTTGCAACAATACTAATAGTCAAATCTAACTTTTGCAACATTATCGAAAGCAAATGCTAAAATAACAAAAGCTAAAAATCTACTTATGATTTAATTTTACTCATAAGTTTTAAACACTAGTATAGTGACAGTAAATAATCCATGTTTTACACTTAACTCCTCATACTTCAAATTACCAAAATGAAACATTTTACTAAACAAACCTTTATCATTTGCTTATTCCTTTTTTGTTGGAATAATACCTTTAGCCAAACAAATTACACAGGAACTATTTACACTAATGATAACACTCCTCTCTCTTATGCTAGTGTTATAGCATTATCCTTACCCGATTCTGCTTTTATTTCTGGAACGACGACCGATGATATTGGTCAATTTGAACTAAGTTTGGAAGAAAAATTTACTGGACTTTTTCAAATTGTATCCATCGGCTATAGCGATCAATTTGTGTCTACAGTTGATGGCCAAACAGATTATTCCATTACTCTGGATCAATCTGATTATCAATTGAACGAGGTCGTTGTTACTGGAAAGAAACCAATGTTTGAACAAAAAATTGACCGTTTAGTAGTAAATGTTTCTAATAGTATTACAGCTTCGGGTGGTACTGCATTAGAGGTTTTGGAGCGTTCTCCAGGTGTGATTGTCAACAAACAATGGAATACCATTGCATTAAATGGAAACGAAGGTATTGTCCTCATGATTAATGGCAAAGTAAGTCGAGTTCCAGCTAATGCTGTAGTCAATATGTTGGCAGGGATGACTGCCGAGAATATCGAAAAAATTGAACTCATCCATACACCACCAGCAAATTTTGAGGCAGAAGGGAATGCTGGAATTATTCATATCGTCCTTAAAGAGTCAGCAGATCGTGGATTTAATGGTACTGCATCTTTGTACGGAGGTTATGGTTTAGGGGAAAAATATGGAGTAAATACAAATTTCAATTATCGGAAGAAACAAGTAAATCTTTTTGGAGATTTTGCTTACACTTCTGATGCTGTTGAACAGTTCTTCGATTTAAATAGAAGTTATGATTTTGGTGGTGTCAGATATAGGACGAATACTGTATCAAATCGCGATACTCGAACAAATAATTTGCAAGCCAGATTTGGTTTGGATTATCAACTAAGTGAAAAAACTATACTTGGAGTTTTAGGTGCATGGTCGCGTAAAAACTTCACCATGGATGCTTTGACTTCAGTCCAAAAACTAGAGAATCAAGAATTGGTTGATTCATTGTATATGCCTAGTGACGAAATCAATCGATGGCAAAATTCGTTAGCTAATATTAATTTTCAACATACTTTTAAAGAAAATAATGTATTGAACATAGACCTAGATTATGTCAATTACTACTTTACTAATCCCAGTAATTATCATAGTTCTTATTTCAATAATGATGGTGACCTAGCAAACGAGAGAAAGCAACGAGTACGTAAAAAAACACCAATGGATATTTGGTCAGCAAAAGCTGATCATAGATTCAAACCGAACGATCAGCTTCAAATTGAAACCGGTTTTAAACTTCGTACTGCGCAATTCACTAATGATGCTTCCCTCGAAAATAAGATCGGTCAATCATGGCAATTAGATTCAACATTCTCATCAATAGTAGATATGAATGAAGACGTAGTCGCTACTTATGCTTCAGTTAATTATCAACTCCATAAAAACACTAGGCTAAAGTTTGGTCTACGGTACGAATATACCATTGCTAAGCTTGGCTCAATGGAAAGACCTGATATAGTTGATCGACAATATGGAAATTTTTTCCCAAGTGCATTTATTACACAGCACCTTAATGGAGACAACCAATTACAAGCATCTTATAGTCGCAGAATTAATCGGCCAGACTTTACGATGCTTGCTCCTTATTTTTATTTCTTTGACCCTACCACATTGTTAACTGGTGATCCTTCATTACAACCATCAATAACTGACAAAGCTGGTTTGAATTACCAATGGAAGACCATTCAATTACAAGTCAATTATAGTTATACAAAAGAAGCATTAGTCAATTGGCAGATAAGTAATGATCCAACAACTGATGTCGCGATATTTATCCCGAAAAATTTTGATCATAGTAGAATTTGGAATTCAAGTTTATCCATCCCCTTCAATCCTACACCTTGGCTAGAGATTAGAAATAATATCAGTATTGTAATGCAACAATTCACTAATACGGAAGAAGGGAATACACTTAGTTATTCGAATAATGGATGGAATTATAATGGAAGTATAAATCTTATTTTGCCAAAAAAGATTTCCTTAGAGGTATCTGGATTTTATCAGTCCAAATCTCTTATGGGAGGACTATTATTTGATCCCATGTCACAAGTTAACCTCGGTATACAAAAAGAATTCTCTGATAATAGAGGAGTATTAAAGTTTACTTTCAATGATATGTTTTTTGATGCTAATTTAAACTTATCCCAATCGTTTGAAGAAAACAATTTTGATTATAATGGGTTTTTTCGAACATCTGCCCGAGTATTTCGTCTTACTTACAGTATAAATTTTGGGAATAAAAAACTCAGAAAAGCCCGCGCTAGAAGTACTAGTTCTGAGGAAGAACGAAGGCGAGTCAACTAGTTGAAAAAAAAGGCAATTAGAATCTTCGTAGTGATGAGGATGAAAAGATAAGTTGATTAAAACCTTGACTGAAATTTTGAATTTCAGTCAAGGTTTTAATGTTTTTTATTTTCTTCTCTTCTTATTTTCTTTCAGGAGATATCTAATTTGTATAGCACCAGCAACATCTATCTCAGGGAAATCAAGTTCACGTCCACCCTTTTGATCATCTGGTGACAAAGTAGGATTGTTCACCGTGACATTACTATACTCTCCCAATAATATTCGTGGCATAATTTTTAAATCTAGAAAAACCCTTTTTGATAATTTGAAAGATGCCATAGGAACTATCCCTACGCTAAATGAAAAAATAGTTGCTTTGATTGGATATTCTCTCGATGAGGTAACTTCTCTTTTATAGGTATAAAAAGTAGGTTCAAAAAATCCTGATAATCCAAATCGGAAATTATTTTTTTTATACCCAAACATTTTTCCATATTCATATCTCAAAGACATGATAAAACTTTTCTGTTCATAACCAATAGAAATTATTCGAGTATCCTCCAAGGAGTCTAAAACCAAATAGGTATTTTCATTGGATGATTTGCTTCTTGAGAATCTGCTTAAGGAGATCTCGTGAAAAGTTGTATGGTCTTTACTTATTCTAACACTAGTTCCAAGATTGAATATTTGTGATGGAAATTTGTTGATGTTTTCGTTCTTTACATTTCGAGATAATGTAGTATCTATTACAAAATTTCCTGAGTTGGCGGTAAGAAAATTCAAGATCAACCTATCTTGACTAAGTTCAATTGTATTTAAAAAGGAATATGATTTTAATTCAGGATAAAAATTTATGGAGCTTGAAGTATAGATTGATTTCTCCGTTTTTTTTTGTGCATATCCATTTTGAAACATTAAAGTTCCAAAACATAGCAGGATGATTTTTATTTTCATAAGTTTTTATTTTTGTTCAGTTTTAATTAGAAAGCATATTGCGTAATCATTTTATCTTTTTTAGAATTATGTTTCTTCTTTTTTTCTACTAGAAAACTTAAAATATTTTCTTCGTGAACTCTAACCTAGTCTACTTGTCTAATGCTAACCACTCTCTATATTACAACGGTTCTTTTGTATCATTTGGTTGTGATCTTCATAAGTGCTAAGCAAATCTTAAAAGTAATGAAAATTGTTGCTATAATTAGGGAAATATCCTTAAGCTAAGGAATTGAAAATTGAACTAAAAAAGATCCTGAATTTCATCTATCATTCTTTTAACTATTAATAAAAGCTGTATTTTGGGCTATATTACTTTAAAATAAAATACGCTTAAAATGCCGAATTTATCTTCCTGTTTAAAAAATGTAATTGTATTGTTATTTATTTTGTTTTTTACTACTTCTCATGCACAAATATTTCTTGATGAAAATCAAATTCAAGAAAATTATTTCAAATTTGAAAAAGTAGATCACAGTTCCACAGATTGGTGGCTCGAGATGAATAGCGCCAATCCAAATGTTTTGACTGCTGAAAGAATGTTTAATGAGTATTTTTTAGAGCATAAGGAAAAAAGTTTACAGAAAAAATTATTTATTCGTTGGTTGCAAGATGCTCGATTGAGCATGACGCCACAAGGAGAATATATTCCTCATCAAACAGGTGTGCAGCAAGTGAAACCAACTTCCAATGATATAAATACCTTGTCAAAAACGACAACTGGAACATGGGATGCCATCGGGCCAAACTATGCGGAGCAAACGACTTGTGGAACGAGTTCTTCATTGACGGGTGGATTTTGTGATCGAGTTTATATCAATCCCTATAATACAGATAATTTATTTGCAGGTTATTCTTATGGAGGGCTATGGGTGAGTCAGGATCAAGGAGACACATGGTCTTTGAGTGATGGGGAATTTGCCAACGGCACAAATACTTATGCTAATCGAGATTATTATTATGGAGATATTGAAGCAAGCAGTTTGAATAGTTCTGTTGTTTTTGCAGCTACCGAAGCAGGTTTATTAAAAAGTGAAAATGGTGGAGTTGATTGGACGATGAGTCCCCAGCTTAATAGAATTGATAATCCTGGCATTCGGCCCTATTATTTAGCGATGTCAAAGTCAGATGTAAATGTATTGTTATCAACTTTTGGGAAAGAGGTTTATCGCTCGATAGATGGAGGAAGTACTTGGACTTTAGCATTTGATAATTCAACTGGTGGGCCGAATCATACCTACACAAGTCAGTACTCCAATAATTCGACTTTTGGAATTTATCAACGGACGTATAACTTCTTCGGACTTGAACAAGATCATGATGATGATAATGTTTTTTATCTGGGTTTATTTAATTCGACCAATGAACCATGCATTTATAAATCAACCGATAGTGGAGCAAGTTTTGAATTTTTAGTTAACTTAAATACAGCAACAGGAATTTCACTTCCTTCGAGTATGCATATCCGAACTATTCCTGCTCAACCTGATAAATTTTATATTTTCGGTCAATTTGCCGAAGGTGACATTTATCATTTTAATGAAGATGGAACATTGGCCAATCAAAATATTTTAGATTCTTATGTTGAAGCTGGAGATATAAATTGGTTGGATGAAAATAGTATTTACACCGGTTTTTATGGTGCAAGTTCAATCATGAAATCGACAGATGGTGGAGTAAATTTTACCGACATGACAAGCGGCTATGGAGGTTGTCCAAAATATGTACACCCTGATGTTCGAGATATTGATGTCGTGGGTGATTTAGTTTTAATAGGTTCAGATGGTGGATTGGCCTTGTCGAAAAATGCAATGGCAAGTGTGGAAAGTGTAGGTCGAGAAATTTCTTCGATTGATTTGTGGGGGTTTTCTAGTTCACCTCATTCGGATATTGTTTCGGCAGGTTGTGATCATGGTCCAACTAAAATTAGAAGATTCGCTGGTGATAATGGTTGGATCAGTCGAGGTGGGGGAGACGCAGGTCAAACTTCCGTGAACCAAAGTAATGACAAATGGATTTACTTCGATCATGGTTATGGAATTTTTAAAACAGAATTATCTGACGATAATTCCTTTGCTTCGACAGAAGCGATTCAGCCAAGTATTAGTTTGCATCGGGTAACTTTTCATCCGAATTTTTTTCAAACTGCTTTTGGGATTAATGGAACAAAGGTGGATGTGACTCATAATAATTTTACTTCATTCGAAACCTTTTATGATTTTGGAGAAACGGTCAATCGAGTGCTTCTAGCTCCAACAGATACGACTGTTTTTTATGCATTGTTAAGCAATAATAAAATTAGAAAATCGAATGATGCAGGAGTAACTTGGTCAATTGTCACCCCTTCAACAACTGCCTCCTCAGGTCAGTCAAATATTGTTGATATAGCAGTAGGTGATGACCCCAATCATCTGTGGGCTGCTTATGGAAATTGGCAAAATGAAGCTAAGATTTTACAATCAACTGACGGAGGTGCAACTTGGAATAACATTACATCTACAAATTTGCCGGCGACTCCAGTTTCCCAAATTGTCTATCAACGAGGAACAGATGGAGGAGTTTATTTAGCCTTCGCAGGACAGTCTGGTGTTTTTTATAAAAACAATAATTTGGCGGAATTTCAACAACTTGGAACAGGTCTTCCGATGCTTGGCTATATCCGAAATATTTATGCAGTTCCAGCTAAAGGGAAGTATCGAATGGGAAGTTCAAGAGGTGCTTGGGAACATGATTTATTTGAAGAATCAACTTTTCCAATTGCAGATTTTTCAGTTAGTTCGAACAAAAGCAAATGTGGTTTAACTCCAATTGAATTTTTTCAAAATACCGTTCATTCTCCAGGGAATGCAACTTATGAATGGACCTTTGAAGGAGGAAATCCTTCGACTTCAACTGATGCCAATCCTTCGGTAACCTATGCCAATATTGGGTCTTACGATGTGACGCTTACTTTGACTGATGAGTTTGGAAATACGAATACGAAGTTCATGGAAGATTTTATTCAAGTACAGACTTCTGTTTGTGGAGCCGATGATGTAGCAGGGAAAATGATTGATTTGCCAGTTGGACAAACGAACCGACCTGCACTTTCTAATGTGCCGATTGTTGGAAATGAATTTACGATTACAACCTGGGTGAAGCTACATGAATTGCAAAATAGTTTTGCACAAATTGTAAGTACAAATGCTCCGAATACTCGCTTTGGTTTAGGCTTTGCATTTATGAATTATACGGCTAATTCTAATTTGATTTTTACTTCACCCAATGTCAATTATTGGGAAACCTCTAACCTGAATTTAGAAGTGAATCAATGGCATTATGTTGCAATAACTTACTCGCCAACTGAAGTGAAAATTTATCTCGATGGTCAAGAGCCTTGGGTGAAAACTGGTAACTTCCAAGCGGTAGATTTTTCTCAATCTCCATTTTATATCAATAACGATATTCATAATCAAGGTGGAAATTTTCATGGACAAATTGATGAATTAGCTTTTTATGATTATGCCTTGACCCAAGAAGAAATTCGAGAGAAAAGACATTTAATTAAAAATCCTTCAACTGAAAATGGCTTAGTTACTTACTATCAGATCAATCAATATGATGCTGATGAAAGTGCCCTTTACGAAGTTATCGGAGGACATCAATCGACAGTTTTAAATTCGTTGATCGATGATGTTTCTCCGATTCCAGTTGCAACAGGTGCTGTAGCTCGAATAGCCAATGTAACTACTAGTGGGAATTATGATTTTGTGGGAACAGATGCTGTAATTGAAATTCCAAATGAAGCGAATACTCCGAATGGTGAAGTAGTAGTCACTCGATTAGATGCAACTCCTAACATTACTCCTACAAATGCTCCAGCACTTACTCCTCAATATTGGGTCATCAATAATTATGGAACAAATACGGTTGGTTTTGAAGCTAATTTGAAATTAACAAGTACCGGTTTTGTTACGTCAGAATTACCGAGTAATTATACATTACATGTGCGACCAGAAAATTCAATTGACCTCTGGCAAGAATATGATTCAGCTAATTCTGTTTCTTCTGTAACAGGTGAAATGGTATTTACAGAAATTGGAAACTTTGAACAATACATCATAACTGATGCTCTGGAAACGAGCATTGAAAATATAAATGATGAAAAAGAAAGTCCAATTGTTCAAATTTCTCCAAATCCAGCGAGTGATTATTTGATGGTTTTATTTAATGAAAAAGCAAAAGGAGAATATCAATTATCTGTTTTTGATGCAGTTGGAAAAACAATACAATTACATAATCTAAACATTACTGGAGGAAGTTTGGAAAAAATAGATTTGACTGACTTGGTGAGTGGTGTTTATGTTTTGTCAGTTCAGCAAGTTGGGGTAGAAGTGGAGAGTTTTAAATTTGTAAAAAAATAGAATTATAGTTATCGGATACCTTTAAGGTATCCGATAAATTTTTGCTTTTACTTTACAAAATAATTACACTTTCAACTTTAATTATTTTCCCTTCTATCAATAGAATGACATTGTAATAACCTTTGTCTAATTCAAAATCAATCTCCTCCTTTGAACTGCCACCTAGAGCAGCATTTCTACTGTGTATATTCTGTCCCAAATAATTGAATATTTGGATTTGCCAATCTAATTTATTTTTTAAATCAAATTGCACCTTGAAATTTCCAAGGTTAGGATTTGGACTTAAAGTAAACGAAATATCATCTTTTAAATTTTCAATACTTGTTCCTTGGTCTACAGAAATTGTATCTCTTATAGTACAATTGTTGGCATCAGTTATAGTTACGATATACATTCCTGTGCTAAGACTATCTACAAAATTACTTGTTTCAGAAGAATCAAATTCCCATGAATAAGTAAATGGAGGAGTGCCTCCTGAAGGTAGAATTTCAATTGCTCCATTCTCCTCTTGACTTGATGTTGGCGTAATATTTATGTCAAGTAAAATTTCCGAAGGAGAACTTATCGTAAAGTGAACTGTATCCTTACAGAAATTATCATCCGTAACTGTCAAGGAATAATCTCCCGCAGGAAGGTCATATTGATCTTCTGTAAAAACCCCGTTGCTCCAAAGGAAAGAATAATTAGGAACACCTCCTTGAACATTAGGAATAATAGATCCATCATTTACACCAAAACAAGAAACGTGTTCAAGGATTGGATTGATAATTTCGATTGGTAAAGGATTAACGATTAAAAATGAGGTATCGAATTGTGTTCCATCATTATAATTTATGGTCAAATCATATTGTCCTTCACTAAGGCTATCAATAGAAAAACCTGTTCCTCCATTACTCCATTGAATTGATTCCAAAATTGGAAGTCCATTTATGATTGATAAAGTTCCATTTGAACCGCCATTACAACTTGGATGACTTACATCTACAAATAAAGGATATTTAGAAACAAAAATATTCTCAACAGTATTAGTGATGATTGAAGGATTGAAGTCAAAAAATATACTAGCATAATTTTGAACATAAGTGTTCTCCGTTAAATTATTTTTAGTTCTGATTTGATATTGGAAGTACCCGTGACTTGCTACCTCATTTGTAGAACTATCGGGCAGTAAAATATTTTCAAAGTGAAACATCATTCTTCCTGTATTTTCATCCAAGGTAACTTCATAAGGATGACTAGCACCAAGAACCTGCAAGGAAGAGTAATCCAGATTAGTATCTAAATAATCTTCAATTCTGACCGTAAATGCGGTATCTGTTCCTGTGTTTTGAAACCGAACTGTATATTTTAAGGTGTCGCCAAATAAAGTATAATTAGGATTTTCAGGTATGTGAGGTTCTACTAATTTATCATTAGGATCATAGGCACAATTCAATTGAGGATGATAGTCAGTACTACTCAAATCCGTATGATTGCCATCAAGACTAGTTAATTCAGCTGTAGAAACAAAGGTGAGATATTCTCCTATGAAGTCAACTCCTGGCATTTGGAGAATTAAATTAATTTGCCCTGAGTGGGTAATCGGTAAATTTGAATGACTCCAAAAAATAGTGTTTCCTACGATCGAATCTGGCATAGGAGTAGAGCTTACAAAACTAGTTAAAGAATCTATTTCAAAAGAAATAACCACGTTGCCAATTACCGTTCCTGTATTTTGATAATCTATCCAAAATGGAACATCAAAACCACAACGAGTAGGAGCGGAGGTATTAGTTACAAAAACTCCAGCTTCAGGAGAAACAGTATTTACTCCATAGAGAATTTCTATATTTGAATCATCAGTCACTTCTACTTGGACTGTCGAAGGTGTTGTGAATCCGAAACCTGTGGACATATTGCAAGTGACATCATAAAAACCATTATCTACCGCGAAATTAAAATCTCCTAAGTAGGAGGAGAATGTTGCCAAGGCATCTGGCTCTAGCATCATGGAAAGTGGATAAACTAAATCTTCATTAGTGTCATAATTACCGTTTTCATTTTCATCAAAAAATACTTTGCTACTGATGGATGATTTGTCAAAGTAATTTTCAATAAATTCCAATGTTCTGTTATCTCCATTATGAACAACAATATCCATGTCTAAATCTCCATCATAATCATCTATTGATATTTTTGTAGGATTATTTTGAAAAGTGTAAATGAGTTGCGCGGGTGCAAAAACATTTTGCCCTCCAATATTTTCAAAATAGTAGAGCGAGGAATTAGGCGAAGTATTGGAAAATATATATAAGTCATTGTCTCCATCCAAATCGCCGTCTCGAAGAAATAATTGAGATAGATTTGATTGTCCAGAATTAAGGCCAGATAAAATTATTGGATCATCAAAGCTAAGTGTTGCTCCAGTATTTTTTCTTAAAGAAACCAAATTATCATAATCTATAGATAAAAGATCATCCCATCCATCTCCATCGACATCTTCCAATAAAAAAGTTCGAATCTCTACGTCATCTATAATTATTTCAGTTGGTGAAAATACTCCATCATTATTTTCAAGCCATTGGAATCCTTCCGGATAATAAACTTTATGACCAAAAATATCTAAGTCTCCATCTTGGTCGATATCTATTAATTGCCCCGGATCAAAATAGTCAGTACTCAATTCTTGTCTTGGAGAAAAATTAGCTTGCCCATCTAAATTTTCAAGCCAAAAAAAACCTCCTCCTGA
>CAJQQY010000014.1 GCA_905480595.1 uncultured Saprospiraceae bacterium
GTTCCTTTAAATGCGATAACATCAACACTTGGAGTTGGATTTACTTGGTCACCTGATTCTTCCTTGACAAGTGGAACAGATGTTTCAGTTATCGCATCACCAGAATTTACGACTAATTATATTGCTCAATTGGTTGTGGGAGGATGTACGTTGCAAGAAATAGTTACCGTCAAGGTAGATTCTATTCCAAATGATACATCAATTGGATTGATTCCACAAAAAGATAAATACTGTAAAGGTGAAGTTGTTTCAATTATTTCACCTTCAATTGATCTTGGATTTTTTCCAGACATCGAATTTGAGTGGACACCTAATGATGCATCCTTATTGAGTGATCCTACGAATTATAATTTAGCCATAACAGCTACCGAAACTCAAACATATACTCGAAATATCATTAATGGAGGTTGCTCCAATACTGAGAGTGTTACCATTGAGGTAATTGAAGTAGATGTAGAAATTAATACTGATGATGTTACTTTATGTGATGGAGAAACCTTGGATTTAGTGGCCTCTGGAGCAGACACTTATAGTTGGGCAGCCCCCGGTCCTAACTCTTTGACATGCACAGATTGCCCAGATCCAACCCTTACCGCAGTTGATAATAATACAGTCATTGTAACTGGAGAAACTGAAGGGTGTACGGAAACTGAAACTTTTGAAGTTACCATAACTCCATCTCCAATTTGTGAAGGTATTTCTTCAGCGGTAACTGCTGTAAGCATTGGCCAGGAAGTTAACCTTACTGTAAATTATTCAAGTACAAGTTCAGTTACCATTGAATGGATGAATAGTGATAATGGAAACGTGATCGGACAAGGTGATTCTATTACTACCAATGCCGATGAATTATTAAATAATTATCAAGTTACGGTAACGAATAGTGAAGGTTGTACCTGTATGACTGATATATACACAATTGAAGGCATTAGACCTATCTTAGAAATGCCTAATGCTTTCACACCAGATGGTGATGGATTAAATGATTTCTTTTTCCCATTATTTAAAAAAGATGGAACAGATGAAATCGTAGATATAGGAAATGCAGAAATTGTCAATTTTACCATTTATAATAGATGGGGAAATATTGTTTATCAAAATGAAAATCCTTCAATGGGTTGGGGCGGTAAAAAAGATGATAACGATTTACCATCTGAAGTTTATGTCTATGCGATATCAATAAAATATCCAAATGGATCAACGGATACTCAATCTGGCGATGTGACGTTAATTCGTTGATTTCATTAAAAAAAAACAATATTATCCTTCAAAAAAGGCCTGTAATTCATATAATTACAGGCCTTTTTAAATTTTTCATTTCCCTTAAAATTTTAAAAAAAATTCGCCTTTTTTATGATTTCCGATTAGCTATTAGTTTTTCCAAAAAAACCATCAAAAACTAACTTCTATTTTGATACAAATTTTACATCATTTTATGCCTTAAAATAATTGGAATCGACAAAAAAGTACCTATTTTTGGTGATTATGTAATTTTGTTCACGAAACCGATCACTTTTTTAAAAAAATTTACAAAACGAAGTAACTAATATATTTCACCAAGACCATTTCATTATGATGAAAAGAATTTTACTTTTTTGTTTGACAGTTTTATCCTTCAATTTATTTGCCCAAATACCCGCAAACGATGATTGTACAGGATTAATTAATTTAGGAGAAGCACCACTATGTGATTCTTCTGCTATTTATAATAATGTGAATGCTACTGCATCTCAAATTTTTGATCCACCATCTAATGTTAACATCCCTTCTTGTTGGGATAATGTCAACAATGATGTATGGTTTGAATTCACTGTTCCTGCCGATGGTAGTATAGTTGATTTCACCGTTTTATTAAGCGGGGAAGACTCTAATGGTAACATGATGACTCAACCACAATTAGCTGTTTATCGAGGAGAGTGTGGATTAAATGAATTAGATGAATTACTCTGTGCCAAAGCAGATGTTGGCGAAAGTAGCTTAGAGTTAGATTTATTAGGATTAACTCCTGGTATACCATACTTTTTGAGAGTTGATGATTATTCAGCAACAGCCACTCCAAATTGGGGAGATTTTATTCTCTGTGTAGACACACTAGCACAAGTGAATACAATTGATGAAGGTGGCTCAACTTCTTGCTCAGGTGAATTATATGATTCAGGTGGTCCTGATGAAGATTATAGTAATGGTGAAAATTTCGTTTTCGAAATCTGTCCACCAGTTCCAAATAATGAATGTATTACTTTCAATATCGAATATTACAACATTGATGATGCTGGTGATCAAATGAATATTTACTCCGGTACAAACGGAGTTGGAGGAACCCAAATAGCCTCTATTGGAGGTTTTGGAGCCAATGGAATGACCGGTGATGGTGGAGTTTGTTTTACTACTCAAGCCACAGGTTGTTTAACCGTAGAATTTATTTCTGATGGCGCTTCAACTTTTGAAGGATTTGCTGCCAATTGGGAATGTTCAGCTCAACCATGTGAACCACTTGATGTCATTGATATCGAAGATGTCATTACCGAACAAGATATAATTGACGCTGTAGCTTCACCTCAAACAGTAATTTCCAATGTTATTATTGATTGTCCAAATGGAGCTTATGGAACTTTCCAAGCAGATAACTCTGATCTAGGATTAGAAAAAGGACTTGTTCTTTCTTCTGGTCAAGTTTCAGATATGGCAAATCCAGCTAGCGTTTTTTCAAGTACAGGAAATGGAGCACCAGGTGATGCTGACTTAGATTATTTTTCTAGTCAAACAGGTGGAGCAAATTCTAATGATGCATGTATCGTTGAAATGGATGTCTTTGCAGCAACTGACGAATTGACTTTTGAATATGTCTTCGGTTCGGAGGAGTATCCAAACTTCGTTAACTCTACCTTTAATGATATTTTTGCCTTTTTAATTTCAGGACCTGGAATTGTGGGTGATGTAAATATTGGCAATCAATTAAATATCGCAACACTTCCAGATGGAAATAATACTTTGGTTGAAATTAATAGTGTTAACTATGAAAACAACTGGGAGTATTATCGGAATAATGAGTTAGGTCAAAGTGTCGTTTATGGAGGTTTGACTTCTGATTATTTAGGGGTGAAAAAGAGTTTGACAGCAAGTGCTACAGTTGACCCATGTAATACTTACCACTTAAAATTAGCCATTGCAGATAGAGGGGATTCAGCATATGACTCAGGCGTATTCGTATCTGAGATTAAAGGTGGAACTCCACAGCTTTCTGTGAACTTTGCATCAGGTATTGATTATTTGATCGAAGGTTGTTCTGGTACTGAAGATGAGTTAATTGTTTCGCTAAATAATCCACAAGATGAGATTGCTCAATATGGTGTAACCATTGGAGGAACGGCAACATTAGGAGTAGATTATATTTTAAATATGCCTGATACTGTTACTCTTAATCCAGGACAAACGATTTTGAATTACCCTTTGATTCCTTTAGTAGATAACTTATTAGAAGGAACAGAGACAATCATTATTACTCTTTCAAATAACTTCGGTTGTGGAACGATTAACTTCGCAGAGATCACTATCGAATTGGCTGACGAACCAGAAGTTGTAATTAACCTTGGAGCTGATACCGCTTTAGTTTGTGCAGGTAATGGATTAACATTAAATGTAGAAGGGGCAACAACTTACTTCTGGACTCCAGTAAGTGTAGTTGACAATGCAACTTCTCCTAATCCTTTTGCTACTCCCGTTACTGATGTAATGGTATTTGTAGAAGGAAATGTTGGACCTTGTTTTGATACGGATTCTATTTTCCTTCAAATTGTTGATCCTCAGATTTCAATTAATCCACTTACGGTTACTGATATTTGTGAAGGAACAGACGTCATGCTAGAAGCGGTCAACAATGTAAGTAATCAAAATTTAGTTTGGACTCCAGGTATTACTCTTCCTGATCCAAATGCTCAAACGATTACTGATGCTCCACCTGTAACTACAACTTACACTGCTTCAGTAGAAGTTGCAGGTTGTTTAGTTTCAGATCAAATTACCGTCAATGTTGACCCATTTGATTTCCCAGACTTAACTACATTAGATACTACTTTATGTGAAAGTTATTTCTTTGATTTGGCAGCTCCAATTCCTGGTACTACGACTACCTACGAGTGGACGCCAAATATAAATATGGATGATAATACTTTACCAAATCCAAATGTTCAAGCAACTGCTGGGACTACTACTTATACAGTTGTTGCGACAAGTGCCAATGCTTATTGTTCACAAACTGCAAGCGTTGATGTAACGGGTACTCCAGCTAACGCAAACATTAATAATGCTGATTACATTGAAATTTGTTTGGGCGAAACTGTTGATTTATCTGCAAATACTTCAACAGCTGGTGTTGGCTTCGAATGGCAATCTAATCCAATCGATCCTACGTTATCACCTGTAACGGATACCATGATTACTGTAATGCCTGAAGTAACAACTACTTATTATACTCAATTAGTTGTAGGAGCTTGTACCGTTATAGATTCTATTACAGTACGAGTAGATTCATTGCCTGATATGTCAGTTGAATCTATTCCTTTTAAAGATATTTACTGTGCAGGAGATATTGTTTCGATTGTAACACCAACTTATGAACCTTCAAGTTTCCCTGACATCATGCACCAATGGAATCCAGCGTCATCTATTGATTCTGATTTAGAAAATCTGAATTTGGTTTTAATCATGGATGAAACTACAACTTATACAAGAACTACTGTCAATAGAGCATGTACTGATGTTACTTCAATTACCCTTGAAGTAGTTGATCCTGAATTGTTATTAACTTGGACGGATACAACGATTTGTGCAGGTGATCAAATTGAAATAATGGAATTATTAGGAGAAGATAATTTTAATTGGATTCCTACACAACAAGTAGCTTCTGGAGGAGATACCAATAACCCTACTCTTGCGCCTTCATCGGATGTAACTTATACTGTAACTGCAACTATTTCTGATTGTCCAGCTTCTGCTATCGCAATGGTAACTGTTGCTGCTACGCCAATAGTAAATATTGATGCAGATCCAGCAGGAGATGTTACGATTGGAACGGAAGTAACCTTTACGGCAAATGTTGCTAATCCAACGCCAGGAGATCAATATATTTGGACTTATAATGGAGCAGTTCAAGATTCTATGACTCAATCTATAGGAATTCGAATCCTTGAAGAAATGTTAAACAATGAAGTTACGGTTACTGTAATTAGCGAGTCAGGATGTGAATCTTCAGATACTTTAGATGTCTTTGGGATTTTACCTGATTATAAAGCACCTAATGCATTTACCCCAGATGGGGATGGATTGAATGATTACTTCAACCTTACTTATGTTGGGCAAGAATCAGGAGATGGTCTTGGACCAGTTGATGTTGTTCAGTTCTCAGTATGGAATAGATGGGGGAACTTAGTTTACAATAATGAAACACCTGATCAAGGTTGGGATGGAACTTACGACGGAAAACCTGCTCCATCTGATGTGTACATTTACTTGATTAAAATCGAACTTCTTAACGGAGAAATTTTAACCATAGAATCTGATGACGGATCAGACGTCACGTTGATTAGATAATTTATTCTTAAGAAAAGAAAAAAAGAGGTGATGGCGACACAAGCTATCACCTCTTTTTTTTGTTAAAAACCGAATCGTATATTTTTTGTTAGAAAAGAAAATATTTACATCTGCCTTTTTCATTTTTTCTAAAAAATAAAAATCATGATTTACCTAAAAAAGATATTACCGTTAAGTTTCCTTTTATTTCTCCTGAGCTGCGGAACAGAAACGCCCTCTCCTACTCCATCAAAAAATCCACTCGCAGTCCAAACTAAAAATATTGCCGATCCATTTAATGATTATTGGTATCAGGGAGAAGCTGAAATTACAAGCTACGATTTGGAGCAAGCTCGTTATGGAGAAATCCGAGAAGGAAATGCTGTAATGGTTTTTGTAACGGAAGAATTTTCCAAAAAAAATCACGTAAAACTTGATAACCCGAGCCGTAGTCCAAAGGATGCCGTTCCTGTTTTGAAACTAAATATGACTCGAAAATTCAATACTGGAATTTATCCATATTCGATGATGATGTCTTCTTTTACTCCTGTAGATTTAAAAGAATTTCCAAATACATTAAAGGTTACTAACTCTTCACAAGAGTGGTGTGGTCATACTTTTATGCAATTGAATTTAGGAAAATATAGCTATGAATCTCAATTGCGTTCTTACTTCGAATCAGAAGGTGATGAAACCACAAGATTGGAAAGAACCTTCTTGGAAGATGAGTTATGGTCTAAAATCAGAATTGATCCTAGAAGTTTACCTCAAGGAAATATTGATATAATTCCAAGTACCACTTATGCTCGATTAAAACATATCGATTTCAAAAATGAAAAAGCAACAGCGAGTTTGAAGGAAAAAGAAAATGAAATGCATTACAATTTGAAGTACCAAAACTTAGATCGAAAACTCACTATCGTTTTTGAAAAAGAATTTCCTCATCAAATTATTTCATGGGAAGAATCTTATAAAAGTGGATTTGGACCAAGAGCAAAAACTATGACGACTAAAGGAACTAGAAAGAAATCAATCATGCTCGACTATTGGTCAAAGAATGGAAATGAAGATGCACATTACAGAAAAGAACTTGGATTAGAATAAAAAAGTCATAAGGTGAATTTGTTGAAATAAAGATTTGTCAGCAAATTCACCTTGTGAAAAAGAACTTAATTATCATTTTAATCTACTCCCAAATCAAATAATCTACTTTTTGACTTTTCATATTTCCCCGCCGCTCCGATGGCTATAGCCAAATAATAAACTATAATTATTTTTATCAAGAGACCTCTAACTATCAGCATCGGATCTCCAATCATGCCTATTAATTGTACTAATCCATAAACCGATAAGACTATGATAAAAGACATTTGAGGTTTAGCTTTTAGTAAAAAAGCACAAACAAAATAGGTCACTATAATTGGAATATAAATTCCTAAAAGTAGAGCCTTTTCATCATACACAGATATTTCATATACTGCTCCAATTATGGTGATGAACATTAAAAACCAAAGTGCATATTTTCCATGCTCCACCTTTTTCTCCTCTTCTCCAATTGCTCGTTTAAGATTAATTATTTCTACATAATCATCAGGAGAATTTTTTCTAAAATCACGATCATCATCTAAAATTTCGTTTTCCATAATTTACTTTTTTAGAAAAAATTAGTTAGTAGCCATTCGTAAAATAATTCGAACCACAATAAAAATAACGAAAAGAATAGTCCAAATAGAGGTTCCACTTCCTTCCTTTTCTTCTACCTTCTTTTTACCGATTGTCATCTTTCGCGCAGCATCTACTAAAACTTCTTTTGCAAATGTCTCATCAGCACCATAATCCATCAAACTTTTTTTGATTTGCTCAGGTTCAACTCCACTATTAATTTGATCTTTTGCCATTCCTAAATATTTCGAACGTTGCTCGAACATATGCATTTTCTCTGGAGTTGCTAAACCTTTTTTAGTGGCTAGATGCTTGGCAGCTTCAACTATTTCTGGAGCAAAATTATTGGATTGTTGAATGGTATTCATGATTCGAATATCAGAGTAGTCTTTCATTTTTAAAAGTAGATCCTGGTTCATTTTCTAATTTTTTGAAATTAATAAATTTAATTATTGAAGTCCTTTTATTAGAGTATGAATCACTGAAGCAAAAAGTAAATGGTAGATTTATTTTTTTTCAAAAAAAAAGGCATCCTACTTTGAAAATAGGATACCTTTTTTAATTCTGTTTTTAGAATCTAATTTTTCTTCTCTCGATTTTTAGCAGCTAAGTTAATTGTTGGTAATTCAGCTGAATCAACTTTTTTCACCTGAATAACTGAAATTTCATTTTTGAGTCTCAAAGCAAATTGATATCGACCAACTTCCAGATCATTGAGGTCTATTGAAACAGCATTACTCCCTTTGGTTACTTGGACTTTACCTTTTAAAAGTATATCACCCATTTGAGTTTGGACATTATAACTTAATTCGCTTTTGACTTTTGAATTGAAATTAAGATTAAAATATTGATCAACAATACTTGAATTAACTGCAGTTATTTCTAATAATTTTTCTTCCACATTTCGAGTTAAAACTACTACATGCGAGAATTCTCCTGTCTCATCAAAATCTAATTGAACCAAACGATAAAAATACCGCGTGTACTTTTTGTTTTTATTCAAATCAGAAAAACTATACTCCTTAATATCAGTTGAATTGCCTGCTCCATTTACTTTTCCTGCCATCTCAAAATCAATTCCGTTGATTGATCTTTCAATAATAAAATATTGATTATTTGATTCACTTTTGGTACTCCAAGCAAGAAAATTTCCATCTTCTTTTGCCAAAGCTGTTAATTCAATTTTATAAAGACAACCAGCAGTAAGAGATAAATTAATTAGGGAAAATAAAAAAATGAAGGCTATCATTTTCTTATCAAAAAATAAATGTTTCATGATGTATAATTTTATGTTTATTAATTTATAATAGGCTGGAATGTTAATTTTATTATTCCCAAACATGCGAGAACAAATAATTATATTTTGTAATACGTCATGAATTGATATAAGTTTCCCAAAAAAAGAAAGCTGTTAACTCGACGGAGTTAACAGCTTTCTTTTTTTTGGGAAATTAAAAATACTTACTATTGAATTATTAATTTTTGCACAAAAATTCTTTCTTCAGTTTTAAGACTTATAAAATAAGTTCCCGCTGCATATTCATTTGCATGAATAAAATAATTATTCTCTCCAGTTGGTATTTTTCCAGAAAAAACAGTTTCCATTGTTCTTCCCAAAATATCAGTTACCAATATTTCAGCATCCAAGCTTTTGGTTGTAGTTACAGGAATAACCGTAATTGCCGATGCTGGATTTGGGTAAACATTTTCTAAACTTACTCCTATTTCAAGGTCTTCTGTTGCTACAATACAATCCATCACATCATAATGAAAATATCCTTGTGGTGCGACCAATGGCCGATTGATTTCTTTTCCATCATTTGCCGTAGCTTGAATGTAATAAAACATTTCAGTCTGTTCATTTGTCGCAGGAATCATTGCACTCCATGTATTGTCTGAAGTGTTCGTCATCGCTAAAGTTTGATAGGCCGCAGAAGTATCTGTGGAATAAAATAAAGTTACCTCAGCTATACCTGATTTATGTTGTACCGTTGCTTCAACCACTTGATCTTGATCCAAGCATCCTTCTCGAACTTTTGAATGATTAATCAAAAGTGGTTCATTCACTCCAACCTCTTTTGTAATACAATGAATCGCTCCATTTAAATAAATAATATCATTACAATTTATTCCTTGAATCTTATAACCAGGTAATGCTTCCTCCCAAATTCTAATGGCAGTTGTATCATATTGCTCTTCATAAGTTGGCAACAATACTGTTTTATTGACAAAAACTGCATTTGCATAAGTTCGATAATCTCCCTGAGGATTATCATCAGGGTAATAACCATTATCAGGAGGCATTGGAACTCTAATCACATCATAAGGTCTTCCATAAGGAGTCATGTAATTATTTAATACAAATTGAAGGTTAGCTTCAATTTGAGGACCATCGGCAGTTCCTTCCGGATATTCACCAACGAGTAAAGTTTCCTCATCTAATAATTTCATATGCATATCAATATGATCAATGGGATCCCAAATTAAATTTTCCATAAAAACATATTCATCAATCCCCATGAAGGTATTCATTATTGAAAGCACATCATCTTGAGTTTGATAATTACAGCCATATTGATTATTT
>CAJQQY010000015.1 GCA_905480595.1 uncultured Saprospiraceae bacterium
AAAATCATTTATGGTTTAATCAGTTTTAAAACTTGCACTTCTATCGAATTTGATCCTTTTGTTTGTTTTTTGAAATACAAATGATAAATTCCTGAAGGCAGATTTTTTACATTTTGATTTATGGAATGATTCCCTTTTTGGAAATTTTGGCTTAGAAGTGTTTTTACTTTTTTTCCAGAATTATCAAATAATTCTACCTCAATTAATCCTTGATTTTCTAAATTGAAGCTCAAGTTTATTTCCTCATCTATTGGATTTGGAAAAACTTTAGCCAACGATTCTTTTTTAATTTGAGTATTATTTAATCCTGTTGGATCATCAAAATGAGCAGTCACTTCTTTATGACCATCCATTATTATTAAAGTTGAATTTATGGTAGCATTTATATCTCCACTCCATTCTGTGAAAAAATAATTTTCTGAGGGCAAAGCAGTTAACGTAACTTCCGTACCATCTGGATATTGAGCCAAAGGAAGATCTAAAGAAACAGCGCCAAAGCCTTCTAAATTTATGCGTAAAAAAAATGCTTGAATATCCCATAGATAAGAAGGCCCTGTATTGTCTTCTGTTGCAATTGGTCTAACTGGAGAATTGTGTGGAAACTCACTACAACCCACATCTTTTAAATTAGTATCAAGCGGTCTCAATTGTCTGCTTAAGTCAAAAATTATAGGAAAATCAATATTCATTTCTGCAAAGTTGGGAAGGCTTGGATAGCCAGATTGTGCTGCATCAATCGCTGGACTCGTTTCCGATAGTTCATAAAAACCATCACTATTCAATTCTAGTTCTGGATTAACTGTAGAGAAACCGCCAGTTACACTAATTCCTAAAGAACCAATTCTAATATTTCCAAACCAATCTTCTGTTCCCGTTGGATTATCAAAATGGTCATCCATGGGGTTTGTAAATATATTGTTAGAAAAAACAACATTGGTCGGTTTGTCATTACCATTTCCTCCTAATCTAATTTCAGCAGTATTGATAAAAGTATTGAATGCAATATTAATATCGTCCAATGGATCACTATCTTCATTTTGTAAATAAATGCTTCTATCAGTTAAACCACTAAAATAATTATTGAAAATTACATGATGTTGACCTTCTCTAACTCTTACACCTCCCTTACCATCCAAGAAGAAATTTCCATAAACTACTCCTTCGTCTCCATGACGCAAAACTAACTCTGCCACAGGATTATCTTCAAAAGTATTGTATCGAAAAACATTTTGTCTTGCTTTGTTTGAAATGATTTCACCATCGCCATTGCATTGTGTGAAATAACAAAATTCAACTATGGAGCGGCTGATAAATTCTCCTTGTGTACTTAGTCCTATTCGAATAGGTTCTACTCCTTCATCATTTCCATTTCCGTCAAAATTTTTAAAAGAACAATATTGAATTTTATGATACCCGGGAATATTGTCATCCACTAAAATGGAAAGGATATTTTGGTCAGCGGTGTTCACTCTATGTTCAAAATTGCAATAGGTTACTCGATTGTATCGACACTCCGATCGGATGATAAAATATTTATAACTCGTGTAATCTTTGATGTTTAATTGAGTGAAATGATTATAACTTCCTGAGGTATTGATGACATGATCGTTTCCGATATTCCCATCTAAATATTGAAAACCTTGAAAGGTAATATAGCTTCCTGAAATGTCGGCCTGAGAAGCTCCGGAGAATGTAGTTTCACCAGATTCTTCCGCCATGATGACTAAATTACTTTTTTCGATATCCATCTCAATGTCTTCAAACGTACCAGGTGCCCAGACTATGGAATCTCCTGCGGCTGCATTTGAATGTGCATTGTTAAATGTGGTTTGTGAGTTGACCATAAATTTTTCAGCCATTAAAGTGAAACTAAAAAACATCAACAATAGGATAGGGATAAAGTGAATTATTTTTTTCATAAAAAAATGATAGTTTCAGTTTAAGGAGTTTAGAGATTATAATATTCACAAGGCGACTTCAAGTCACCTTGTGAATAGGGCAGGCAGTATTCTAGTACATCAATTTCAATTTCAAATTTTCTTCTACAATCAATTTTCCAGAGTTAACTATTTCATTGTCAGAATGCGTATTGTTTTTTGCACCCCATAATAAAGCCACTAATTTTACTTGATTATTTTTAAAAGTATTTTTAGAAATATCAACATTGATAATACCTCTAGTATTTAATAGAATACCATTTTTTTCTTGGTCACCACAATTTGTAAATGTACTGTTATGAACTGCAAGGTTTCCTCCGATAGTTGACTCATCATAACCACCTCGGTAGTAGTCAATTACATTACTTTTTATATTTCCAAACTGGCAATTATCCACATTTAGAAATTCTACATTATAATCTCCTTTATCATTAATCTCTTCTGAAAGTTCAATTCCATTTGCACAATTTTTTAGAGAAGATTTGCTAAAAGTGATTTCATCAGCCATGCTTTCTTTATAGGCTTTTAGTACATAGTTGAAATTACTTATTTCAGTATTTGAAACATTTAGATTGTATAATCCTGACATGTTTTCTTTCAAAGTAGCGAATGCATATTGAGTATTTTTTCCCATCAAAATAATATCCTGTAAAGTCAAATCACCATATGGATTCATTTCAAAAGCAGGTGTACTGGCTGCGCCAGAATAAATAATTTTTGCTTTGTTATTGCTGTCTTTTGATTTGATCGTGATTGTTTTGTTGATAATTGATGGACTATTTAATTCATAATCGCCAGCAGCTAATTCTATGATATCACCATTTTTTGCTGCTTTAATTTTAGCTGAAAAATCCGCTGCGTTAATAACGGCGTGGGTTTCAGGAGTTGATTCAGGCGTTTCATTAGAAAACCAACTTGGCCCGTATTTTTTCTTATCCAAAATCATTGGGTCTTGTGTTGGCGAACCAGCAAAAGCTCCAATGGAATTTTTACCTGTTCGACTATTCCCAAAAATGTCTTTTTCAATCGTTTCAAAATCAAAACCATTGTAAATTTCTGTCGCTGGTAAATTGTTTGGAACGTAGATGCTTTCTGCCACTTCTGAGATTTCAAAATTAGCAATTTTCAATCCTTTTACTTTTTCACTCTTAGCATTTTGATTGTTGGTTAAATTACTTTTAAAGCTGATACCATCAACTTGATCATGGGCAACAATTGTTTGATTATCACCTTTTTCATGGTAAATAACATTGTTCGCAACGACAGTTCTGATTGGTCGAGCTGACCTAATTTCGGAAAGTGGCAAAACATCTTTTTGACTAATATTTGTTCCAACTCCAAAATGCCAAGGCTCTTCACAATTGATATAAGTGTTGTGCGCAACGACGACATCAGTTACTTGATTATATCGATTAAGTGGAGATTTTGGAATCCCATTCATGATGGCCAATGGACTTCTAAATTCTTTGCCTTTGAGATTATAAAAATAATTATTTACCACCCAATGACCTGTGTTAATTAATCGAACTCCACCAACATTTGCATTGCCATCACCGATAAAATAATTCCCATCAACTCTACAATAATTCCCGTGTCGAGTAACTAGTGATCCTTCAGATTTATAAAAAACATTATTTCTGAATTCATTAAAATTAGTCTTACTTGAGATCACTTCGACTTCACCATTACATCTTTCGAAAAGATTATTCGCGACCATGGTGTAGGAGGGAGACATAGAAGTGAAACTACTACCAAGTTGAATCGTCTCAGCTTTAGGACCACCTTTTCGAGGTCTAGGGCCGAAGTAATTATTGGTGATTTGATGATAATTATTGATGCTCTGATTTCCTTTGAGATCAACTCTTACGGTTGGACCTTGATTTACTTTACCTGCGAGGTAACAATGGTCGAGGGTATTATGTCTGCCATAAAATTCCACCCAAAGATCGCCCTGATCCCGATGAGGTTGATTGAAGTTTTCGATGACGCAATTAGTTACTTTACAATGAGTTGCTAAGGAATCTTTATTGATTCTAAATGCGATAACCACTCTAGAGGGAGTATATCCATTTTGAAAATATAGACCATCTACGTTCAAATATTCCCCTGCTAATTTTAAGCAAGATTGGCCTTCCATAAAAACTTCTCCTGGCGTTTCGGCACGAAGAGTAATTGGTTTGGCTTTCGTTCCTTTTCCAGTAAAATTGATTTGAACATCTTTCCAAACACCATTTGTAAGTATAATGTTATCACCTGCAGAGGCATTGGCAATCGCATCATTTAACTCAGCGGCATTGCTAACTTTTTTTCCAGCGGTATTTGAGGAAGTGGATGTTTCGTTTTGGCAAGCTGCCATCAAAAAAATTAAGCTGATAAATAGTATGTTTCTAAACATGATTTTATGATTAAGTTTTGATTTTTGTTTAAATATTTGCTTCAAAATTTTTAAGCTTCTTTCCATAATTTTTGAATTGACTTTAAGTCTTTTCTCATCGCATCAAAAACTACTTTTTTATCGACTGTAATTTTTGATTTACCTTTCTCCGCTCCACCTAAATCATATTCTAAATGCAAAGAGACAGGTGGATTTAATTTATACTTTTTTAACAGTTTAAAATATTTATCAAAATCAACCATTCCTTCACCGATGGGGACATTTATTATTTTCCATTTTCCATTCACTTTTCCCCATTTAAAATCTTTGAGAACGATTACTTTAATTTTGGATTGTAAAAGTTGCAATCCATTTTCCCAAGAGTTTCCTCCCTCTGCGATGGCATGTCGAATATCATATTGAGCCCCAAAAAAATCTGGATGGACTGTTTCTAGTATTTTGTGAATTTCCCAAAATGATGCACCTACTTTTTTGCCGGAGTGATTTTGATAGCAACCAATAATCCCATGCTCTTTATTTAGATTTCCAAGTGCGTCAATTTGGTTACGATACATTTCCAAGGCATCGAGCATGGATTTATCTTTTGGATACTTAAACCATCCTGTTCGATAATATTTTATTCCAGCTTTTGCTGCAGTTTTTATAATATCTACATCGAGAGGGGTATTGACATTTTCGATGCTAGTTGTAATCATTTCACATTTTGATCCTCCTTTCTGAATCTCTGAAATTGATTTTGGTAGACCAATTTTTACGTCCTCAGGTAAAACATGACCTTTTGGACGAACAGTTAAGTCTACTCCGTCAAATCCCATTTCAGCTGCCATTTCACCTGTAGTCTGATAATCTAAAAATTTAAGGTGTTTTGAAAAGATATTTATTGAAAGTGGCTTAAAACCTTTATTTATAGTACTTTTATTATAGGTTTTAGTAAATGAGTAGAAGGGGAGAACCCCTGCCAATATGGAAGCTTTTTTTAGAAAATCTCTTCTTGTGGTAAATTTCATCGGCATATAAAAAGGTTCTATCTCTTTGTTTATTCTCGATATTTGAATAAAATTAAAATTGGTTGACCAAAATTAATTATCAAATATACTTTAAAATCACGATTTACCAAGGTTGTTTCTCAGTATTTATTTTTTTATGACTCTTTTTGTAAGGGGAATATTTTTGAGATGAAGTTGAAATGTGGGAATTGATTGATCTATCCATCAAGATGGTTAAATCCTTTTTGCAGATCACAGTTTTTTTAAAAGTTTAAATAGTATGATTTAGTAGAACGATTTAGTTTAAAGCTTTAAGGTTTTTTGACCTTTTTTGATTGTTAAAATTTTGGTTATAACTATTCAGCAAATGCCGCCTGTAGTATTTGCTGAATAGTTTCTTATGTTTTAAAATTATTTCTTTCAACAAACCACATGTCAATTTCGCCTTTACCTTTTACCTTTATTTTTCCTCGACTTTCAAATCTAAATTCTTCCATGTCTTTTAAAAGATAATAGGTTTTTTGGCTGATGTTTATTTTACCAGCTTTACCATTGCTTTCAAGACGGCTAGCAGTATTAACAGTATCGCCCCAAATATCATATTGAAATTTTTTAATCCCAACGATACCCGCTACCAATGGCCCAGTATGGATTCCCATTCGCATTTCAAAGGCTAGTTCGTTCAATTGATTTCTTTTTGTTTTGCGTTTGGCAATAAATTCCTGCATTTCGAGAGCTGCGAGAATGGTGTTTTTTGTGGAATCTTCAGTAGGTATTGGTAAGCCACCAGCTGCCAAGTAAGCATCACCAATAGTTTTGATTTTCTCAATGTTGTATTTTTCGGTGATAGCATCAAATGCTCCAAAGCAAATATTAACTTCCTTGATGAGCTCTTCCGCAGAAAGTTTTTCCGAAGCCTGAGTAAATTCTACAAAGTCAGTAAATAAGACAGAGACCATTTTGTAATCACGAGCTTCGGCATACCCCTTTTCTTTTAATTCTTCAGCAATAGTGGCTGGTAAAATATTTAGTAAAAGTGCATCGCTACGATTCTTCTCTTTAGATAGCTTGTTTCTTTGATTCAAAAATAAGATGGCAACAATTAATGCTATCATGAATGCACCTAACAATGAATTTCTTATTAATCTCTCTTGTTCTATTTTTCTTTTAACCTCAGCATCTTTCAGATCCTGTTTTATCTTTTGGTCATCTATCATTTTATCAATCTCATATTGGCTTTTCAGTTTCGCAACTCGTTGTATTATTTGATTATTTGCTTGGGAATCTTTCATAATTGTTAGAGCTTCTAAATAAAAATATGCGCTATCATTATTCCCCAATGCGTGGAATGCTTTAGATAAATTTTCTTCTGCTTCCTGCACATAAATCAAATAATTGTCTTTATTGATTGAACGGTTATAAGTTATTCTAGCAAACTGAATTGCTTTGTCATAATTTTGTGTTTTAAGATAAGCTGTTGATAGGAATGCATAAATGGGAGAATAATTATTAGTTTTAATAAGCTCTGAATATTCCAATATCAAATCATTAAGATGATCTATTGCTTTATTGTAATTTCCTTGATTAATATACATTTTGCCTCTGAAG
>CAJQQY010000016.1 GCA_905480595.1 uncultured Saprospiraceae bacterium
AAAAACACAAGACACCCTTTTGACGGAAGTCATTCAACGGTCTGATAGTAACATTGTCACGAGGTATTTAGAAGATGCTAACACTTCAACTGAGTCACCAGCCATCTTGCGCTCTTTACTTCAATCTCAAAATTATTTAGAAAAAGAAAATAATCCCTTAGCTCTTTTTGATATTTATAATCGGATTGGAAAAATATATCAATCCGAAAATTTGAATGACAGAGCTTTACCATTTTTTCAAAAAGCAAATCGTCTTCCCTCTCCTCCTATTTCGAAATTGCAAAAGATAGAGTTAATGGATTTTATAGCAAAATCCTACTTTGCTATCGGAAAAATTGATAGCGCTTTGATCGTTTATGATGAGCAATTAGCCTATTTCGAAAAAGAAAACAACTACGAAGGAATTTTAAAAACCCTCCAAGAAAAAGTCAACGTTTTTCTGAATATTCAAAATTACAGAATGGCTTTAGATCTCAATCAGCAGATCAAAAATCTAGTTCAAAATAAAGGAAATGATGAAGCACACCTCGCGATTGTAAATAATAATATTGGATATAATTTTAACTTTCTAGATGAACATGATAAAGCAATTAAGTATTTTTTACTCGCTTTGGATGCTTATGAAAATGGTGCCATGTCTTCTAACAATGCATCTACAAAACTAGATTTGGCTGTTCTATACACCAATATTGGTATCACTTACAATAATATAGATGACTCCCAAAATGCTATTAAGTTTTTGCAAAAAGCCATAAAATCTAATAATCCAAAGTCTTCTAAAGTTTCCATTGCGTATCTACAACACTTAATTGCCAGTATTTATCTCAATCATGGTGACATCTACAATGCATTACAATTCAATGATTTAGCGATATTTAATGCCAAGAAAAGAAAAGATTTACAAGTATTGAGCAATGCTTATAATACGGCCGCAGAGATTCAAAAACAATTATATGACTATGAATTGGCATTAGAGTTTTACCAAAAACATTTTGCGATTCGCGACTCTCTAACCTTGGAAGATAGATTTCGAAAACAACAACTATTGCAAACGCAATTGCTATTAGAAAAATCTGAAAAAGAAATTAAACTCTTATTAGTCAATGAAAAAATCAAAGACCAAGCGATTTCTAATTTGGAAGTTGAGAAAAAATATTTAGCATCAGAAGCAGAAAGAATATCATTAGAAGCCGACCAACAACAAAAAGAATTTTTGCTTCTCAAGTCAGAGCAAGAAATCAAAGATGCCAATTTAAAAAATACTAGGCTCTTAGCTCAAAAAACAAAACAAGAACTTGAGTTCATCCAGATAAAACTTTTGACAGAACAAAAAGATCGAGAGGTAGAGGAAGCAAAACAGCAGAAAAAATTTGCTGAAATGGAAGTAGCGAATGCAGAAGCCGAAAAAAATAAAGCAGAACAAGAAGCCGAACTATCAAAGAAAAATCAAAACATTGCTGAACTTCAATTGGAGCAAGCTAAAACTTTTCGGCAATTCATCTATGGGTTGGGAACTTTATTAGCTTTAGTTTTTATCATGATCTTAAGCGCTTGGTATTATGCTCGAGTTGCTAATCAAAGACTTGAAGCAAAAAATAATGAAATAGAAGAAGAGCGTCGAAAATCTGAAAAATTATTACTAAATATTTTACCCGTTGAAACTGCCAATGAATTAAAATTGACTGGAATTGCAACTCCTAAAGAATATACAAAAGTGACTGTTCTTTTTGCGGACTTCAGCAACTTCACAAAAATATCTGAACAACTTTCTGCCGAGCAATTAATTCATGAATTAAATGATTGCTTCCGGGCATTTGATGAGATTACCGAGCAAAATGGTTTGGAAAAAATAAAAACCATTGGTGATGGTTACATGTGTGCAGGTGGAATTCCAGTTGCTAATGAAACTAATCCTACTGATGCCATCAATGCTGCTATTGAAATGCAAAAGTTTATGAAGAACAGATATGCCGAGAAGACAAAAGATGGTATGCCATATTGGAATATGCGAATTGGAATTCATACTGGACATGTCATTGCAGGAGTTGTTGGAACTAAAAAATTCGCTTACGATATTTGGGGTGATACCGTCAATATTGCCAGCCGAATGGAAACTTCTTGCGACAATGGAAAAATTAATATTTCAGCTTCCACACGAGAATTTGTAAATGGTACTTTTGAATATGATTTTAGAGGTGAGGTAGAAGTGAAGCATGGAAATAAGGTAGGAATGTATTTTGTAAAAGATTAAATAAAAAAGATTGTTCGTAAAACAATTTTCTAAGTCGTTTTACTTTTCTATCAATTTATCTTTCCATTTTAACAATCCATTGTAGCATTTTCTTCGCATACTTTTAATAGTATCGTATGAACTGTAATTGAATCGCTCTTGCAAATCTTTCAATTTTATTTTTTCAATATAAAATGCTTGGAGCAATTGACGACATTTCTCTCCTAACTTAGCCCAAGCAGCTTGAAAAGTATCGGCTTGCATCTTTTGAGTTTCTGTCAAATCATCCGCCAATTCCTTTTTTAATAATGGATTAAAATCTTCATTATATAGATCCTCTTTTTGGCCAAGATAATATTCTACTTTTTCAATATCGAGAGAAAGTTTTGATCGCTCTTTTTGCACTTTTTTCAGCCACATATTTCTGCAGATGATGAGTAAGTAACCACGTAAGTTCCTATTCTCTACTTTTCCTTTGAGCAACTCTGTCCGTAATTTCAAAAAACCATCCATTACCGTATCACGTGCATCATCAGTAGAGCAATAATGATTACCACTATGAAACTCCTTACTGAGGTGATTGACACAATATTCATAGTGCTCGATAAATAGTTGATCGAGTACTTTTTCATTGCCTCCCTGTAATTCTTTTACTAATTGGTGAAATGCTGCGTCTGTCATTTTTTTGCCCTACAATTATTTTGATTCTTTGACTTTTTAGTTTTTTAAACCTGATCTGTGGTGTTTGATTTTATTATTGGTCGAAGATAAGAAATTGGGTTTAAAGGTGAAAGAAAGGTAACTAATTGATCAATGGAAATGTTATATAAAATTTATTTATTTTTATTTCAAAAAAAAAAAAATAACAACCCACCACCCTAACACTCTGATAATCAACCATTTAAAAGGTGTTTTTCCTGTTTGTTTTTTTATTTCCAAATAAAAGTTCACTAAAAGGTTCACCTTTTTTATTTCTTTGATTAATAAGATATGCACGATGAGTAAAAAGATACTCATTTAAATTCCAAAACCGTTATGACATAGCATAGGTTCTTTTTTGAGAGGTTTTGCTCAAAGCATTTTCCTGAAGGTAACTAACACACAGTTTTTTGTATACAAATTTAAAACCCAAAAATAGAATACGAAACTACCCGATGGAACTTACTATGACTAAATCAATTCTCAAAATCCGAAACACTAGCCTATTAAAATACTCAAGAATGTAGCCTATGCTTAAGTCAAAATCTCATATACCGTTTTTTGAAACACTAGCACTATGAAACCTTTTTTTTGAAAAAGTCACTTGGTTAATAAAGATATTGAAAAGCGAAAGCTTTTTTAAAACGTAGATTAAGGGGAGGTAAGCTTTATGTAAGTCCAGAGTAATCTGGCCAAATTAAGAGTTTACCCTTTTCGCCTGATAGCATTAAATTGCTGTCAGGCCTTTTTTTTTGTAGGTCGACATTCCACGTTGATTGCTTATAAAAGATTAAAATTGGAAAGGGGTGGTAAAAAAATTCGTGGCACGTCTCAAAGCCGTGCCACGAAAGATCATTTTTTTAAGAATGTAGCGGGCGGTTATCAGTAGCTGCTAATGCTGCTTCTTTAACTGCCTCGGTATAAGTTGGATGAGCATGACTCATTCGAGATATATCTTCTGCTGATGCTCGGAATTCCATTGCAACGACTGCTTCTGCAATCATATCTGCAGCTCGTGCTCCTACAATATGAACTCCTAGAACTTCATCAGTATCTTTGTGTGCAATTATTTTTGCTAAACCATCTGTATCCATACTTGCTCTTGCCCGACCTAACGCTTTAAATGGAAACTTACCTATTTTGATTGGCACTCCAGCCTCCTTTAATTCAGCTTCAGTTTTTCCAACTGATGCAACTTCTGGCCAAGTATACACTACTCCTGGAATCAAATTATAATTGATGTGTGGTTTTTGACCTGCCATAGTTTCTGCGACGAATACGCCTTCCTCTTCTGCTTTGTGTGCTAACATTGCTCCTTTGATCACATCACCAATCGCATAAATCCCAGAAACTTTAGTTTCTAAATATTCATTCACTTCTATCCGTCCTCGATCATCTTTTTCGATTCCTACATTTTCTAAACCTAAATTATCTGTGTATGCTCTTCGACCAATTGCGACTAAGCAATAGTCAGCTTTTAGTTCAAATGTATTTTCAGTATCTCGTTTTTGCACTTCAACAGTTACGCCTCGACTTGTTGCTTTCACATTAGTTACCATATGCTTGAGATGAAATTTCATTCCCAATTTTTTAAGCGATCGAGTTAGTTGTTTACTACAATCGATATCCATCGTTGCTATTGCTTTGTCAGCAAATTCAACCACTTCAACTTCAGTTCCCAACCGAGCATAAACAGAACCTAATTCCAATCCAATTACACCTGCACCAACAACGATCATTCGCTTTGGTACTTTTTTGATATTTAAAGCTTCGGTAGAAGTGATCACTCTTTTTTTATCATAATTAAATGAAGCTGGAGTGATTGGTTTTGAACCAGTTGCTATAATTGTTTTAGCTGTTTCGATTTCTTCTTTTGTTCCATCATCTTTTACAATGCTAATTTTATTGGCATTGACAAAAGAACCATGTCCATGAAAAACATCGATTTTATTTTTTTTCATCAAAAACTCAATACCTTTTGTATTCTCCTCAACCACTTGATTTTTTCTCGTAATCATTTGTGGCATATTTACTTTTACATCTTTGATATCGATACCATGCGTTTTGAATTTCTCATGAGCATTGTGATAGTGTTCCGAAGAATCCAATAATGCTTTGGAGGGAATACAACCTACATTAAGGCAAGTTCCTCCAAGTGTATTATATCTTTCGATGATTGCTGTTTTCATTCCAAGTTGCGCAGCTCTAATTGCTGCAACATAACCTCCAGGGCCAGAACCGATTACGGTAACATCGTATTTCATATTCGATTAAGATTTTTAAATAAAAAAAATAAGTAAGGGAGAAATGATTGTCCATCTTTTAGACATACATTTCTCCCTCGTTTTTATAATGAAAATGTTAATTACTAATTATTATCACTTTTGCCTTTGCTATCATTACTCCCCTTGTTATCATTATTCCTTTTAGGATTTGGATTAGGGTTTTTATTCGGATTCGGCTTATTGCGATTATTATTTCTTCTGTTCTTATTCCGATTCCTGTTTGGATTTGGTTTGTTTTTCCCAGCATCACTTCCATCACCTTGTTTGCCTTTTGGCTGACCTTGTGTTGGTTTGTTCTGATTTGGATTAGGTTTGGATCTCTGGTTTGGGTTTTTAGAATTCCTATCTGACTTTACATTGTCTTTTCCTTGCCGATTACCCTGTCCTCTATTTGATTGATTCCGAGGTTTCCTATTTTTATTCCGGTTCTTATTTCTTCTCTTTCTTTGCTCTGGTGGTAATTCAATTACTCCAGTCAATCCTTCATCATCTCCAAATTCAGCTGATACAGCAAGTGCCTCTTCCATCGCTCCAAATTTAGCTGCATCACTTAAAAGCTCACTTGGTTTTTCTCCATTCTTATTCATCGCAATAATTTCTTTCACTCGCTCTATTGGGAGTCCATAAAATTTACCGCGACTACCTCCTTCATTTAAGTAGGCAAAATACATTGTTCGTTTGAAAATATCTGTTTTGACCAAAATAGCTTTCCCCGCTTCTGTATAAACAGCATCTACCTTTTTGGGGAAGTCTTCTAAGGCATCCATATAAGTATCCAACTCATAGTTCAGACAACATTTTAAACGCCCGCATTGCCCTGAAAGTTTAGTTTGATTGATCGCTAAATTTTGGTATCGAGCAGCAGCAGTAGAAACTGATCTAAAATCACTCAACCAAGTAGAACAACACAACTCTCTACCACAAGATCCAATACCTCCAATTCGAGCTGATTCTTGACGAGCACCGATTTGGCGCATTTCAATTTTCACCCTAAATTCTTTTGCAAATTGTCGAATCAATTCTCTAAAATCCACTCTTCCATCTGCCGTATAAAAAATCGTTACTTTTCTTTTATCCCCTTGAAATTCTACATCTCCAATCTTCATATCCAAATCCAAATTCCGAGCAATCACTCTAGCCTTGACCATCAACTGAGGTTCCTTTGCACGAGCTTCATATAATCTTTCGAGGTCTCGATCATTCGCAATTCTAACTATTTTAAGAGTAACTGCATCCTCCGTTACTCGCTTCTTTTTCATTTGCAAGCGAACCAAGTCACCGGACAATGAAATTTTTCCAATATCCAAACCTGCGCCTGACTCTACCACCACCATATCTCCAGTTATCGCTCGAGTATGAGGAGTATTTTGAAAAAATGCTTTTCGAGATCCATTCTTAAAACTTACTTCTACAAACCCGAAATCATTAGTATCAGGTAAGTCTAGCTTTGTCAACCAATCATATGTATTCAACTTATTACAGCCACCTGTGCTACAACCACCATTGCTATTACATCCTTTTGGAGTACCGTCTGAATTTGTTCCAGTAGAACAACCAATACAACTCATGTCTTTTTTATTATTTAAGCAGTTTTTTAGTGATGAGTTTTAATTATCACTTATCGCTCAGAGTTTATCGCTAAGCAACTACCTTCGTTTTTAAAATTTGGTTCAACTGGAGAGAAGCATCTAGAAATAAAATTCTAGGATTTGCATTTCGCTCCACGTAGTAGGCACATTCATTAAATAATTCTGAGATGGCTTCTACTTGATTCCATTCTATAATTTTTGTTAAGTTTTGTGCTGTTTTCAATTCATTGGGTAACAACCTTACGTTGTCACCACCAGTTAATTTCAGCAACATATATTCACGCATAAAATGCAGTCCATATTTCAAAAAGTGCTTTTGGTTTTCTCTACCAATTTTGGAAAATCGATCTACCCAATTCATCAAACTTACTCCATTCCCAACATATGCTAACCGCATCCATTCCAAAAACAAAATAGCGTTATCGTTCTCTGTATTTTCCAAAAGATTCAACGCCTCGTTATAATTCCCCTCTGCCAAATGAGCTGCTGCAGCTGCTTTTTCTTGAGAAACATTTTTATTCTGAACCAGAGCGTCAATGATCTCTTCATCAGGCAATTGATTTATTTTTACTAATTGACATCTACTCAAAATAGTATTCAAAATCATCTCCTGATTTTCCGCAACTAAAATGAATAACGTGTTCGGTGGCGGCTCCTCGATCATCTTCAATAATCTATTCCCCTCCTTCCCCAAATATTCAGGGAGCCACATGAGTAAAATTTTATGACTTCCTTCAAATATCTTGAGACTCAACTTTTTAATAATGTCTACGCACTCATCTTTTGTAATGTTTCCTTGCTTATTTTCCGCTCCGATAGATTGCAACCATTGATTCGCATTCAAGTAAGGATTTTCAAGCATTGCCTTTCGCCAGTCAGGAAGTAAATTGGTACTCACTACTTTTGTTCCAACCGTTGGATAGGAATAATGAATATCTGGATGCACCAATTTTCTAGACTTAATGCAATTACTACATTTTCCACAAGAGTCATTTTCTTGTTTATCTGTACAAAGCACATATTGTGCATATGCTAAAGCCAACGCTAATTTTCCGCAGCCTTCTGCTCCCAAAAAAATTAATGCATGAGACATTCGATCTGAGGAGATCATGCTTCGCAAAACCTCTTTAGTTTTTCCCTGACCAATGACTTGCTCGAATTGCATAAATTGCTTTTGAATTTTTCAATGTTTAACATTAAAAAATTAAATAGTTAATCAACATGAAGATAGAAGAAAATTAAGGCGACTGGATTTTAACAGAGGACAAGTATATTGAAGATATTTTTCTTAAAACCTCGCTTTTAAGCGAGATATGGAATTTCCATTAGTTTCATTATCTAATTTACCTTTGATTTTATTGGGTTTAATCAATCAGTAAATGGGATGTATGTTTTTCCTAAAATCGAAATTTTAGTAGTTAATGGAAATTTTACTCCATATTTGAATATACAAAATATCAATTTGTACTTTTCTTTATTCCTTTGCTTCCATTCCTTCGATAGACTTCAGTCATTTCTTGTACTTTCCGCACTCGTCTATTCTCTTCTTCTTTAAAAAATATATATTCGAAGCCTTTTTTGACTTTAATGCGAAATTACATCAATTTATTGAGAAAAAGGGTATCAACATTGGGATTTTAAAAGTAGTCTAAAAACCAGATTTAGCTCATAAAATTATAACCATTTTGAGTTTGTTTTGTTATTATACCATTATGAAAATATCAATTTATAGAAAGGCGCATTTCAATGCTGCACATCGATTATATGTTCCAGCTTGGTCAGATGAAAAAAATACAGAAGTGTTTGGACTTTGCTCCAACCCACACTATCATGGACATAATTATGAAATGGAAGTTAAAGTAACTGGGGAAGTTGATCCAATTACAGGTTATTTGATTGATTTAAAGGTTCTAAAGGATATTATTAAAGCTCAAATCGAAGACCGTTTTGATCATAAAAATTTAAACTTAGAAGTGGAGGAATTTAAAAATTTAAATCCTACTGCTGAAAATATATGTTATGTGATTTGGACAATTTTGCGTAAGCATTTGGATGAAAAATATGACGTGGGAGTGAGATTATATGAAACACCACGAAATTATGTAGAGTATCCTGCAAGTTGAGTTATCAAGTTTTCTGAAAAAAATCCATTTTGATTATTCAGAATGGATTTTTTTTGGAAAAATTTCAATACGTTCTATCTCTTCGCCAAGCGAGTTGTTTTTAAAACATCTCCATCATCGTCCAACATTCTCACTAAATATAATCCATTTGGAAAATTAGCAACACTTACCACATCTCCATTTTGGTAAGGAGTAATAGCCATTTGCTTTCCAACAACATTAAAAATCTGGATAGATTTTACATACGAATTATTTGTAATCGAAAAATAATCAGTAGTTGGATTTGGGAATATTGTTACCTGATTTTTGTTCCAATTTTCATTTGAAACAAGTGGGTTACAATCAGCATCTACATTAATTTTAAATGTATAAATTTCCGTCAACAAAATATCTGTAGTATCTAAAAATGGGCTTAGGGTCAATTCGAATGTTCCACATCCTGCTACTTGGGTGGGTCGTATACTCAAATCAAAATAACTATTCCCTCCTGAATCAAGCACTAAAGGAGTTGGGCTAGGGAATGCAGGATCATAGTTTGACATTATCTCCCAAGCAAAACTTCCTCCACTAGCTCCATTCACAGAAACTTGTGATTTCCATTCTGATGAGCCACTTATTTGTTTGATCTTCCAAGCTAATTCTACACCTTGATTAGTGTTATTGGTAATTGTGGAACTCAATTTTACCACAATAAATTGATCTGAAAGATCTATAATTGTATCTAAAACTAGATCATCAGGGGTCACTACTAAGTCTTGGGATTTCAGTATATTTAGATTGGAGAGAAGAAAAAAAATGAGGGGTAGAAATAATAGAATCTGCTTCATATCATTAGGTCTTTTGGTTGGTCAAAAAAATTACTTATAAGTAAAACAAAAGAAGCCATTCCGATTTTTCGAAATGGCTTCTCCTAAACAAAAACGTATATTGTTCTTATCTTTTCGTTAATCGAGATGTTTTCAAAATATCTCCATCTTTATCTAACATTCGTACTAAATATAATCCATTTGGAAAACCAGAAACATTTATTGCACTTCCATTTTGGAAACTAGATATAGCCATTTGTTTTCCAACAATATTAAAAATCTGGATAGATTCTACATATTCTTTATTATCAGTAATGGTAAAATAATCAGTAGTTGGATTTGGAAAAATCTTAACTGATGATTTATCAAAATTATTAGTTGAAGAAACTAAAGCTTCGCAATTCGCATCTACATTATATTTGAATGTATAAGTTCCTATTACAACTATATTTGTTTGATCATCCATCGGTGCTACTCTAATTTCATAAGTACCACATCCTGCTATACCTCTTGGTCGAACTCCCATATCGAAAATACTATGATCATTAGCTGAAATCATCAAAGGCTTAGGAGTAGGTAATGCAGCATCAGTATTAGATAATATATCCCAAGAGAAACATCCTCCACTCTCATTATTTACACAAAGTTGTGGTTGCCACTCTAACGGTGCATCTATTGATACTATTTCCCATCTTAACTCTACTGCATTAGCAGTATTATTATTAATATCAGAATGCATCTTTCCAGAAGTAAACAAATCCGATAAATCCACCAATGTATCAAGAGTGATATCATTTGGAGTAATGTCAAAATCTTGTGCTTTTACAAAGCCAAGATTTGCTAATAGGAAAAAAGATAAAAGTAAAATCTGCTTCATATCAAAAAATTTAAATTTGTCTAAAATTAATACCCCAAATATAGGTTTTTTTTAGCTGATTTTTCATACAAAAAATAGTAAAATAAAAGGCATTTGCACAAATATTGTACAAATGCCCTTTTATTTTGAGTTTTTTTACTAAAAATTATTTAGCAATAGTTACTCGCTTAGTAGCTAACTCATCACCAATTCTTACGTGTACAAAATATACACCTGAATTTAACTTAGTTCCATCTAAAGTTAAGTTTTGATTTCCTGTCAATGTTCCGTAATCAACTCTTGATACGATTTGACCTACTGAATTCATAACTTCAACTGTTACTTCTGCACTTGATTCCAATGAAACATTGATAGTTGCAGTTTCAGCAAATGGGTTAGGGAATACATTAACTGCATTATGGTTGAATACATCTTTAGTACTTGTAAGCTCACCATTAGCAAGTGCTTCTGCAATTGGAATTTCAATTGCATTAACTGGCTTGTTAGATGCATTTAATAATACACCAATAAGGTAAGTATTATCTAAGTTGATATCAGCACCTACATTATATGCAGGGAAAGTATATACAGCTTGCTCGCCAGTAACCATTGCACTAGTGATACTATTTGCATCTCCATTCCATCCACCAATCAAAGCTCTACCCACATGGTTGTATACAAATTCAGCAGCAGGAATAGTTCCACCAAGTAATTCGTATCCTCCCATTGGTCCAAATGCACCACCAGCATAAGCATTAGCTTGGTTGTAACCTGATCCAGTTCCAGTTACGCCATTTTCAATTAAGATAGCCGCTAATTTATAACCAGCAGGTACATCTTGTAAAAATGTAGCACTTACAGAAACAGATAATGCACCATTATCCTCAGTTGCTCCAACATTCAATTGTGCTGGAGGAGCTTGCTGTACTGCTGTAACGAATGGAGCTTCCAATGCAGAAGGATCTGTATCATCTCCCCTTTCTACAACTGAACTAGGGTAACCACCAATCAATGCACCAATACCATCATCATATTCAGTAACAGTCATAGGATCGCCATTGTGAACAGCTATACCAACGAATCTTTCAGGATATCTTTTTGTTAAACCTTCAACGTAAACAGTTCCTCTTGTACACCAAGGACACCAAGTACCAGTAGCTTCTTCTACTAATACACCTCTGTCTGGGTGAGGAGTAATTGTCGTAATTGAAATATCGTCACCAACGTCATTAGCAGGATTTTCATCATCTCCCATTCCGTTTAAATTTCCTATAGAAACAGAAAAGGTAGTCGTACCTGCTGCTAAAGTGAATTCCTCCGAAGCCTGGATAGTTGCTGATTCGTTGTAACCAATATTTAATCCAGTAATTGTTTCAGTAGTTGAATTAGTTCCATCAGAGTAAGTCAAATCAATAGAAGTTATTGGCTCAGTACCGTTATTCATAACAACACCTCCTACTACACCTTTTCCTCCTTCAAATCCTCCAGAGAAATAAGATTCTTCATTCCAGTATGCCCATGCAGCTTCTCTTTCTGGTACTTCAGCAATTAAAAGATCATCAAAAGCCCATCCATAGTTCCACTCATCACCATCTACATATTCAAAACGAAGCATAATTTCTAATCCAGCATAATCTGTAAATACTGTTCCGATTCTACCCCATTGAGTAGCATCTTCGATATTCCATGCTTCTACCCATGTAGTTCCCATATCTGTAGAAACAAAAACTTTAGCTGTCTCATCAGCTCCTTGGTAATCTCCATTTATAAAAAATGATTCCATAGATAATACGATAACTGTTCCGTTAGGCACAGCAGTCAAATCAATTACCCCTGTAGTCATTGTTCCTCCTCCATCCATTCCTGCGCCTAAAGCATCATCATTAGACCCAACGAATTGAGTGTGCTCTGGTACAGTAAAGTATTGGCTTGAAAAACTAGCTGCATCTGCATGTAGATCCATATTTCCTGCAACCTCCCATCCTGCAGGAAGTCCTGCTTCAAAATCTTCAGAAAAATATTGTGCATTCAATGCTACAGTACATAGCGTCAATGCGAACATTAAAGAGTAAATTCTTTTCATAATTAAATAAAATTTTAGTGATTGAATAATTGGAATAATTTATTTGCAGGCTAATTGTTTAGCAACAAAATTTTTACCTGCTTAGCAAAAGTAATGAAACAGACAGACTTTACCATTTTTTTACATAAAAATATACGCTTTGGCATATAGAAGACTTTTAGAAGAAAATAACAACTTATTTTCATGTATTGCTGCAACCTATTCGTCTTTAGCAGGACAGCATAAAAGCTACCTTTTCTTTTACTTTGCTATATGTTTTTTTCTATATTGCTTGAGAGTTAAAATAATATATCAACTCTTATTTTTTCAATCTACATTAAAACCAATTTGGGCTTATTTTAACGTATCAAGAAGTATTTTCTTTTTTATATAAAAACTAGATTAGTCCTACTTGTTTTAAAAACAAACTCCATCTTTATGCATATTGCAATCATAGGCAATGGAATTAGTGGTATTACTGCTGCTCGATATATTCGAAAATTCAGCGACCACCAAATCACTGTTATTTCCTCCGAATCTGATCATTTTTTTTCTCGAACTGCTCTTATGTACATTTATATGGGACACATGAGGTTTGAGGATACAAAACCTTATGAAGATTGGTTCTGGGAAAAAAATCGGATCGATCTCAAAAAAGGTTTCGTAGAAAAAGTGAATCATCAAGACAATGAACTTCTTTTTGTTGGAGGCGAAAAAATGAAATACGATAAATTAATTCTAGCTACAGGATCGGCTTCTAATAAATTTGGATGGCCTGGACAAGATTTAGAAGCAGTACATGGAATGTATTCACTCCAAGATTTAGAGGCTATGGAAAAATATAGCGATGGATTAAAACGAGCAGTAATTGTTGGAGGTGGATTGATTGGAATTGAAATGGCAGAAATGTTTCACTCTCGAAATATTCCGGTGACTTTTTTAGTTCGAGAAACTGATTTTTGGAATGGTGTGATTCCCCTCGAAGAAGCTAAAATGGTCGGACGCCATATTTTGGAAAATCATATCGACTTACAACTTCAAACCGAACTCAAGGAAATTGTTGATGATGGAAATGGAAAAGCTTGTGCAGTCATCACAAGTAAAGGAGAAAGAATTGAATGTGGATTTGTTGGACTTACCGCTGGCGTCCACCCAAATATTGATTTCTTAAAAGAATCTGGAATTGAAATTCAAAGAGGAATTATGGTCAATGATTTTTTAGAAACAAACATTTCTAATATTTATGCCATCGGAGATTGCGCTCAAATGCAAAATCCAAAACCAGGACGAAGACCGGTCGAAGCCATTTGGTATACCGGTCGAATGATGGGCGAAACGGTTGCATATAATGTATGCGGAAAAAAAGTAGGCTACGATCCTGGCATCTGGTTTAACTCCGCAAAATTTTTCGAAATCGAATACCAAGTGTACGGAACGGTTATGGCAAAAATGGCTGATGACCATGAAGCTATTTATTGGAAACATACCGATGGACGGAAAAGTATTCGTGTGATCTATGATAAAAATACCGACGAAATTGTTGGCTTCAATTTGATGGGAGTTCGCTTCCGACATGAAGTTTGTGAAAAATGGCTGAAGGAAAAAACAAATGTAGAAGTAGTGTTACAAGATTTAGCGATTGCGAATTTTGATCCTGAATTTTATAAAACTCACGAACATGAAGTGTTGAAAATTTACAATCAGAAATCTGGTAAAAATTTAAAACCTAAGAAGAAACGAGGTTGGACGCAAGCGTTCAAGTTTTTGCAATCGTAATTCTTTCTAAAAACACTTTTTACTTTTTTCAAAAAATTCGAAAATGAAATTAATTAAAAATATAGGTCTTGCTCTTTTTGTTTTAGCGTTAACCATTTTTGTTGCTTCTTTAACTTTGACTAATCACACTTTGACGGAAACTGTTTTGTCAGAAAACATTTACAATCAATATCATCGAGAGATGATTCAACAACAAGCTGGAGATTTGATGGGAAAAGAATTCGGAAGTAATGTTGCTTTTATTAATGCCTTCAAACCTGTTTTAAACAACTCATTGGAAGCATTAGATAAAGCTTCGGGAGTTGATCGAGCGAATGGAATTTGGAATGCTGTTCCAGATAAACTACCTGAAGGTGTTAGTGAAAATAACTACCGAATGTTTCCAAATACGGTTGATGATTATCTTTTTGCTTTGACAAAATATTCAGCTGGTGGTTTACTTCCTGGAAATTCTAATTGGTTCTTTTTGCTCAGCTTTATTCTAGCTGCATTGGGAGGTTTGATGTATTTATTGCCTGACTTAAATTTGATTCCAGGGATTAAAAACAATCAAATTTACGATAGTCCTGCCACTCGTGGAATTACTTTTCAAACTCGAATGATTTTCTTAGGAATGACAATTTTGGCTAGTATACTAATGGTATTTTTCAAATATTTATTAATTGGTATCTTGACTATTGTTGCAGGTATTATTATCATATATAGAATTTACAAAACGAATAAAGACAACAATGTTTCTTTTTCCAAAACTAGAAAAGTAACTGCTCCAAAAGGACTTGGTTGGATTGGAATTTCCTTTGGTATCTTTCTAATTCTATTTTATGTCACACTTTACTTTTTCCCAGAATACATTACGAACTGGACTTTGATGCTAGATCCTATTTCCGAATCATTGAGTGGAAATTCTGCTGGTCGCTGGTTTTTATATGGGTTCCTTTATACGATGGTTATGTTCGTGATGGGAATCAGAATGTTGATTAAATATCGACATAATAATTATCAATTAGTTCGAACTGGTTCCGTCATGTTTTTCCAAACTGCCTTTGCGTTTTTGATTCCAGAGTTTTTATTGCGACTCAATCAACCTTACATGGATTTTAAAAATGCATGGCCATTGGATTATGATTTCTTTTTTGAAATTGATAAAATGTATGGGCAAGGAACTGAATTTGCTATTGCAGGTTGGGCGACTAGTGTGGGAACGATGATGTTTATTTGGGGAATAGTTTTGACACTTGTAGTCGTTCCATTCTTTACTTATTACTTTGGAAAAAGATGGTATTGTTCATGGGTTTGTGGTTGTGGTGGATTGGCAGAAACATTAGGTGATCCTTATCGCCAATTATCTGATAAAAGTTTAACTGCTTGGAAATACGAAAGATATATAATTCATGGCGTTTTAGTTTTTGCGATTGTGATGACAGGGATGGTCATTTATACTTACCTGACCGGTAGTTCAAGTATTTTATTTCTCGACTCTTACAATGTGCGATCTTGGTATGGATTTTTTATCGGTTCGATGTTTTCAGGAATTGTTGGAACTGGTTTTTATCCATTGATGGGGAATCGAGTTTGGTGTAGATTTGGATGCCCGCTCGCAGGAATGATGGGATTAGTTCAAAAATTTAAATCTCGATTTAGAATTACGACTAACGGAGGTCAATGTATCAGTTGTGGAAATTGTTCGACTTATTGTGAAATGGGAATCGACGTTAGAGCATATGCTCAACGAGGACAAAATGTTGTTCGAGCATCTTGCGTTGGTTGTGGAATATGTGCGGCAGTTTGCCCACGAGGAGTTTTAAGATTAGAAAATGGAACGGTAGATATTGACAATCGAGTTACGGAATTAAAAACTGTTCATGTGAAATCTATTAGCTTTACAGATGGTGCATTTTCTTTGGAAGGGAATGAAGTTTAGATTTTTCCAAAATTATAATATCAAAAAAAAATGCAGTTCAAACTAAACTGCATTTTTTTTGTAAAAGTATTGTTATTTTCCAATGTTTAATTTTCAACTTGTGTTGATTCAACTTGTAAAATTTCTTTTTGCTGCCCATCAATTAAATTTACAAAAGCGATAACTTCACAATTAGATTCATCCCAATCGTCTGGTAAGATCATAGAATAATTTTTCTCATAAGCTGCTCCATTCATTAAATTTATCGCTAAATTATCACCTGTAGATTCTGTCATTGTAGTTTTAAGAACATGATTATGAACATAATTTTCTACAACTCCAACATCTAGGACTTCTTGCGAATCAATAATATTACTTTCTGTTATCAGGATATTCAATTTAAGATCACCGATAATATCTACTTTAGCCTCCCCAGATATTTGAACTGATAATTCGCGTGTTACAGAATCATAATTTTTTGATATAATTACACTCAATTTTGGTTGCAATCCTATTTCCTGATCAATAAATCCTGCCCAGAATGATTTCACTTTTGGAAGAAAATAATCTCCTCCATCAAAATCTTTGCGATTAATTACAGCACTAGGATATCCCAGCGGATGACCTATATATTCTGTAATTTCTTCTCCTTCTGTAATTCTAAAATCATGTTGACTTGAAGGAAAAGGTTGTCCAAAATCCGAAGAAGGAATCGAAACTATTATCAGATCATCTCCATATAAACTCTTCAAATTATCTAATTCTTCAGCTCCTGATTGGATAGATATAATTCTTACTCCTACAAAGTTTTCAACAAGAACTTTTTTAGTAAAATTAATGGTAACAGGTTCTGTGATTTCTACCTCATTTTGTTCGCAAGAGAAAAACATTAAAAATGTAATAAATAAAAATACAACGTTTAGCTTTTTCATTTTCAGTTTTTTAGTGAGGAAATTATTATCTAAGAACGTGATTTATAGCAAAAAAAAAGAATGCAGTTCATAGTTGAACTGCATTCTCCTTTGCATATAGCTTAATTTGTTTATGGAAATCACTCTTCCAAATACGTTGATTCCACTTGCAAAATTTCTTTTTTCTGACCATCAATCAAATTAACAAAAGCAATAACTTCACAATCAGCTGACTTCCATCCATCTGGTATGCTCATGGAATAAGTCTTATCATAACTTTCACCCTCAGCCATACCTGTTTGTATAAGATCCCCCTTTGGTTCAGTCATTGTAGTTCTAAAAACGTGCTTATGATTATAGTCTTGAATAAACCCATTCACCTCATCATCCTGTGGATCAACAATATTATTTTCAGTAACCATAATAGTCAATTTCAAATCACCTGTAATATTTTCCTCTGCAATTCCAGATACCCTTACTTCTAGGTCCCTAGTTACAGGATCATACTCTTTGGTAATATTTACAGTCAATTTTAGGTCTTCCTCCAATTCTTGAAGAATATGTCCTGACCATAATTCTTTTGCACTTTGTAAAAAATATGCTCCTCCATCAAAGTCTTTTCTATTCACAACAGCACTTGGGTATGCGGCTGGGCGACCTAAATGATCTGCAATTTCCTCTGCTTCTTGTGTTCTGAAATCATGGTTACTTGTTGGAAATGGGCTCCCAAAATCTGAAGTATGAATAGAAACTACTACTAAATTTTCTCCAAATTGATCTAATAAGGCTTGTAACTCTGCACTTCCTGATGGACACCCAACACATCTAACTCCAGTAAATTCTTCCACCATGACTTTTCGAGCAGTATCAACTACAGGTGCATCTGGCACTACTGCCATATTTTCCTTACAAGAATAAAAAGCAACTGCTAATACAATTACAAATAAGAAGATTAACTTTTTCATTATATATTTAATTTTAAATAACAATCTAATTTAAATATTTTGTTATACTTTTCAAAACAATTAAAACGTAGAACGTACAGACATTCTCACTCCACTAAATGCTGGTTCCAATCGGCAAATTCCTCCTGCACAAACTATCCCTTCTACTTGCTTCACATACTTCACTTCAAAACGGTTGGATCGATACGTGTAAACTACTCCAACAGTTGGATAATGAATATCTTTTGCTGTTTCTCCTTCTGGCAAATTGCTTTTGTAAGGATCTACATTATACATATCTGAAGCAGTTATTATCCAATGTGGTGCAAGTCCTATTTCCAATTGTGCAAAAATCCAATCTCCAAAATCTCTGTTCTCATAACCAGAAAGACCGGGAGCTGTCAACATGTATTGGAACTCAAATCTAGCAGATTTCTTCCTAGAAATTTTATACAAAAACTCTGCATAAGGAGTTATCGTTTCTAAAATATCTACGCCTGTTTTTCCTTCGTAAATATTTTGATTATAGTTCTGCCATTGGATTCCACTAATCAATTGCCATTTTCTTTTATACTTATAAGTAACTTCTGTATAAAGTTCTCGATAAAGTAAATCATTATCCAGATTTGTAATATTCGAGAAATTCACCAAAAAACCTAACTTTCGACTGGGCGAATATCTGACATCTAACTGAACAGCTTTTTCTCCTAATTCTTGTGTTGCCGGAGAATATCGAGCATTCAATCGATAAGTATTTACTCGGGTCATTGGAGGCAAGAAATTGATCGCTCCTCTATTAGTCCTTTCAAAAGGATCCAAACGAAAAGAGAAATTTTCTGTCCGTTTTCCCTCTAAGGAAATTCCAAAACCATGCCCCGCATAGCCTATTGAAGTGTAGATAACATTTCCATCTTCTAAAATAAACTTACCAGGCACAGACGTTTCCAAACCTGTAGCTTCATCAATTATTGTCCTTCTAAAAAAAGGATCCCAAAACAGTTCATTTGTTTTATAAGCTCCTTCCACATACCAGGTAAATGGCCCTGCTGTTAAGGTATTATAAAATGAAAAAGCATAAGAATTATAGTTGACTGAATCAATACGGTATGGGTCTTGATAAAAACTCAAACTAGTCAGTAATAATCCCATATTTTCATCATCAACGGTTTTACTCATCACTCCAAAACCTGGAGCAAAACTTACGCTACTTGAATCAATCTTCACATAGCCATCAATGCTCGCTCCTTTAATCACAGAAGCATATGTATCGAATAAGTTTTTTTGACGACCAGTTAAGACTTTTACTTTCCAATCAGGAGTAATATCATAAGTTAACTTTAATCCTTCTAGCGCATTGTCAATCAAAAGGGGACGTTCTTCAAAAGCTCTAAAAATAATTCCACTCCCAATCTGATCGTAAATATATCCTGCAGTAATTCCTAATTTATTCACTTTCTTATTCACATACCATCGGCCAATACCTTGATCGGTATAACTTTCATTTGGTTGTAGTAAATTTGAATTATTGAAAAAATCAAATCGTACACCAAAGTCAAATCCAAAGTTGCTATATTTCAAATCTAGCCAAACTTCCGAGCCAAATAATTGACGATCATACTGAGGTGTATTAAAAGCTTCGATTAAAGAATCTTCTTGAAAGAAGTTCCCATTAGATTCTAAACTTCCAGAAAATGTTCCCTGATTGTTACTTTGGGAAAACCCCAACGTATAAATAAGTGTAAAGAGGATTAGAAGTAATCCGTTTCGTTTTGTAAGTAGCATCTGAATATATTATTTAAACTATTTGGAAAAAACTACACAATATAGTTTTTTATAAATCATACAAAAATACCTTCATATATTGGTATTTTGCAAAAAGGTAATACTTAATTATGCCAATCAGGCGTTAAATCGAAGTTAAACCTAAATCAATATTAGCAGTCACGACTTTTTTATGATAAATTTGTCGCGGCTTTCGAACCAAAAAAATTTAACAATCAAAATTAAATAAAATACAATGAAGTTATTCAACATTTTATCAGTTGTTTTTGCGCTTTGTCTTTCAACTTCTCTTTCTGCACAAAAAGTTTTACCTAGTGTAAACGTGAAAGATCTTAAAGGGAAAACTGTCAATATTCAAGATTATGCTACCAATGGAAAAATCACCGTGATTAGTTTTTGGGCAACTTGGTGTTCTCCTTGTAAAAAAGAATTAGATGCAATTGCAGATATTTATCCAGATTGGCAAGAAGAATATGGTGCTGAAGTAATTGCGATTACAATCGATAATGCACGAGCTATGGCAAAGGTTCCTGGTATGGTTGAAACAAAACAATGGGAATATGTTATTCTTTCTGATGTAAATCAGGACTTACAGAGAGCATTGAATTTCCAATCTGTTCCTCAAACTTTTTTGTTGGATCAAAATGGAAATATTGTTTATACTCACACAGGTTATGTCTCAGGCGATGAATATGAATTGGAAGATAAAATCAAAGCTTTGGCTAGAAAATAAATTGAATCTTCATTCATTAAAAAAGCGGATATTTTCTTTCGAAAATATCCGCTTTTTTAATTGAAATTACTTAGCATAAAATTATGCAAGCTCAGCTAGTTCCATCCATCTCATTTCTTTCTCCTCTATTTCATTTTTCACTTCACCAAGTTCGATCGAAAGTTTTTGAATTTCCTCAGCAGTCAAATCTGGATTATTAAACTGCTCTGTAATTTTTTCTTTTTTCTCTTCTAAAACCATAATCTGTTTTTCCAAACGATTAAATTCTTTTCGTTCTTCGTAAGTTAATTTTGGCTTGTCATCTTTTGGTTTTTCAACAGTTGGCTTTACAATCTTTTTTTGTCGTTCCCTTTCAAGTCTTCTAGACTCTTCCAATTCTTCTTTGTGCAAAGCACGATAGTCAGAATACTGTCCGTTATAATCTCGAATTTTTCCATCACCTTCAAAAATAAAAAGATGATCAACAATTTTATCCATAAAAAATCGATCATGAGTTACTACCAAAACACACCCTGGAAAATCCATTAGAAAATCTTCCAAAATATTTAAAGTGATAATATCCAAATCATTGGTCGGCTCATCGAGAATCAAAAAATTTGGATTCTCCATCAAAACAGTCAACAAATGCAATCGTCGCTTCTCTCCCCCACTCAACTTCGAAACATAAACTTGTTGTTGTTTTCGACTAAAAAGAAAACGCTCGAGCAATGACTCCGCAGTCAATTTATTTCCTTTTTCCAAAGGAATAAATTCAGCGATATCACGCACAACGTCAATGACTCTTTTATCATTTTCTAATTGAATTCCATCTTGCGTGTAGTGCCCAAAAACGACAGTTCCACCTACCACAACTTTCCCACTATCAGGGCGAATTTGTTGGGTCAACATTTTTAACAAAGTAGATTTCCCAGCTCCATTCGGTCCGACGATTCCTACTTTTTCTCCTTTTTTAAATTTGTAGGCAAAGTCTTTTACTAAAATTAAATCGCCATAACTTTTGGAAATATAATTGGCTTCTAATATTTTGCTGCCCAATCGACTTCCTTTTACATCAATGTGAATCTTATCTTTGGCAATTTTTTGAGAAGCTTTTTCTTCTATTTTATAAAAGGTATCAATTCGAGATTTTGCTTTTGTTCCACGAGCTTTTGGTTGGCGACGCATCCATTCCAATTCTTTGCCCATTAACTTTTTTGTTTTGTCTAGAACGACAGCTTGGTTTTCTTCTCTAGCAGCTTTTGATGTTAAAAAATCAGAGTAGTTTCCTTTATATTTATAAATCACTCCAGCATCTAACTCTATAATATTGTTACAAACCCTTTCTAAAAAATAACGATCGTGAGTCACCATGAAAAGCGTCAAATTTGGTGATTGCAAGTATTCTTCCAACCATTCAATCATATCCAAATCCAAGTGATTGGTCGGCTCATCAAGAATTAAAAACTCAGGTTCGTCAATCAAAATTTGTGCAAGTGCAAGTCTCTTCTTTTGTCCTCCAGAAAGATGAGCAACTCGTTGTTCGAGGTCTGTGATTTTTAATTTTCCTAAAATCTCTTCAATTCGTGCTTTAAAATCCCAAGCTTTCAAATCATCCATTTGCTGCATGGCTTTTGCCATTCCATTCTCATCTTCAGGATGGAGCATTGCTTTTTCATATTGTCGAGTGGCTTGGATTTTTGGATTTTCAGATTCAAAGACTGCCTCCATGATCGTATGTCCATCTCGAAATATAGGATCCTGTAATAAATATCCAATTCGAATATCTTTTCGATATTGAACCTTTGCATTTTCGCCTTCCGCTTTTTCAGTTCCAGCAATAACTTTGAGAAGTGTGGTTTTCCCTGCCCCATTCTTGGCAACAAGTGCGATCTTTTCGCCTTTGCTCATTTGAAAATTGATCTTATCGAATAAGACTTTGTCGCCAAAGGATTTTGAAACATTTTCGAGAGACAGGTAATTCATATATTTATTTGAATATTATTTGAGAATTTGATTGATTTGAAAAATCATAAATTGGAGCTTTCAAATATTCTGCAAAAGTAATAAAATTAAAAGGGCTTAGAATCTTTTTTTGCAACCGACTGAAGTCGATGGCTACGAAAGAAGCCGAAACAAAATTAATTGCTTCGGCTTCTTTTTTAAAAAATTGACTTTGGATTTTTTCCAAATATTAATTCATGTCTCGAAGGATAGATAATACTTCATTTAAGTAAATATCTTTTTCCAATCCTTCTACCCAATCTTTGTTTCGAGCTTCTACACCTTCATCTTTAGTCAAAGCATCTAAATCTTCAGGAAGGTTTTTGACAACCATTCCTTTTACTTTTTTATCTAATACTTTTTCAAAAGCGTCGCTCACTTCTTTTTGATCTTTTTCCATCTGAGTGTATTTGTCAATATTCAATGGATAGATATCAATGTCTCTTTGAGTTTTCAACCACTTCGCGTGAGTTTCGATTTGTTGGAAAGAAGGATGATTTTCAGTTCGTCTTTCACTTGCAGTTCTAAGCTCATCTAATTTATCAATAACAGAATAAACATTTTGTCCATATTGAACTGGAGCAATTTCAGTATAATCTAATGCATGATCGTAATCTTTTTCACCTGAATCAAAGTAAGAATATAAATCAGGGAAAACGATATCAGATTTTACACCATTTAACTGAACAGAGCCTCCGTTCACTCTGTAATATTTTTGAATAGTCAATTTGATTGAACCTAATGGTTTCACATCTGAATACCCCATTACTGCTCGATCCAAATCTAAGAATCTTTGTACTGTTCCTTTTCCAAAAGTAGAAGTACTTCCTACAATTACAGCACGTCCATAATCTTGCAATGCTGCTGCTAAAATCTCAGAAGCTGATGCGCTGTATTCGTTTACCATTACTACAAGTGGCCCATCATAAAGTACTTTTCCATCTTCATCTTCATGAACACCTGAACGTCCAATTCTTGATTTTACTTGCACGATAGGTCCTTTTTCAATGAATAAACCTGCCATGTCAACTACTTCTTCCAATGACCCTCCTCCGTTATTTCTTAAATCAAGGATAATTCCTTCAACATTATGTTTCTTCAATTTTTTCAATTCTTTAGCTACATCTTCGGCACAACTGTGCCCTCCGTTTCTTCCAAAATCAGCGTAGAAACTTGGCAAATTAATGTATCCCATTTTCTCTTTATTATCAGGAGATGAAAGCAAGGTTGATTTTGCATAACCTTCTTCCATTATTACTACATCTCTTTCAATTGAAATTACTTCTTTAGCTCCATCTTTCTTTTTTACAGTCAATCGAACTTCTGTTCCTTTTTTACCTCTAATCATATCTACCACATCGTCGATCACCATTCCGTTCACATCTACTGGCTCTTCATCACCTTGAGCTACTGCCATAATTAAATCATCAGCGTCTAATTGTTTTCCTTTCCAAGCTGGCCCACCAACAATGATGCTTACCACTCTTGTATATTCTTCTTCCGCTCGAAGTTGTGCTCCGATCCCCTCCAAAGTTTTAGACATTCTGATATCAAAGTTTTCTTTATCTCGTGGTTTGAAATAACCTGTATGTGGATCATACACATTTGCAACTGCATTCAAATAGTTACTTAATCGATCTGCACGTTTCAATTTTCTCATTCGAGTGTACCATTTTTCGAAAACGTCTAGAACTTCTTCTCTTGCTTTCTTCTCTAATTCAGCAAAAGTTTTTCCTTTTAAGTCTTCATCTTTCCCTTCTTTTTGTGATTCTAGATCATCTACTAATCGAGTTAAAGTTTCTCGCTTTAAATATTTTCTCCAGTTCTCTTTTAGCTCTGCATCATCTTTTGCAAAAGATTTTTTCTCATCAGATAAATCAATAGTTTCATCAATTGAAAAATCGAAAGGTCTTGCTAAGATTTCTTTGAAGTATCTCTCTGTTTTATTTAATCCCGATTCTACGAGAGTCAATGACATATCAAAAAACTCATAAGTTCCTGCATCTGCTTCATCATCTAATTTCATTTCGAATTTCCCTAATCGATCAACATCTTCTTGAGTCAACCATCTTCGGTTACCGTCAATTCGATCCATGTAAAGATCATAGACTTTTTCAGAAAAGTTATCATCTACTTTTTGAGGTTGGAAATGAAATCTATCTAGATTAGCAATAATAGATTTGATAAGAATAGCTTCTTTTTCAGCATTGTTAGCTGGAATATAAAATGCTCCAAAAACTAATGCGACAAGAATTAATGAAAAGAAAATGGGACCTCTGAATTTCATATTGTGAAGTTTTAAATATTTACTTATTTCTAAAGATAACCTAAAAGACAATACATATTTTGGAAAATTGCTTTTAGCTAATAAATATAGGTTAAATTCCTTATAAATTAAGGCGATAACCTTGCCAATTGGCTGTTTTAACGAAATTATAACGAAGTTAACGTGACGAGAATTATATTCAAGTTTACTTCTTTATTCTTTTTGTAAAACAGACAAAATTGGAAATTGTTTTTTTACAAAAAGAACAACGCCCTATTTGACGAATCAAATAGGGCGTTGCCACATATTTTTACATTATTTAAAGAATAATTAATTCTTTAATAAGTGAAACCTTAGATGAATGGTGCAATTACCAAAGCAACTACTGACATCAATTTCAACAAGATGTTCAATGATGGACCAGAAGTATCTTTGAAAGGATCTCCAACAGTATCACCTACTACAGTTGCCTTGTGAGCATCAGAACCTTTGTAGTGCATTACCCCTTTAATTTCTACTCCTTCTTCAAACATTTTCTTAGCATTATCCCAAGCACCACCTGCGTTTGATTGGAAAATTGCCATCAAAACTCCACACACCGTTACACCCGCTAAAACTCCACCAAGCATTTCTGCTCCGCCAGCGAATCCAACTACAACAGGAGTTAAAACTGCTAACAACCCTGGTAAAACCATTTCACGAATAGATGCTTGAGTTGAAATTTCAACACATTTTTCGTAATCTGCTTTTCCATCTGCTGCATCAAAGATCGCTCGATCTTCAGTATTCCATTCTGACATTTCTTTTCCTTCATTTTTTTTCATTGCAGCTAACGCAGCTTTCAATTCAGGAATATCTTTGAATTGTCTTCGAACTTCTGTAATCATATCCATTGCTGCACGTCCTACTGCATTCATTGATAAAGAAGAGAATAAAAATGGTAACATCCCCCCTACAAACAATCCAGCCATTACTTGTGGATTTGCGATATTAATTTCTGTAATTCCTGCAGTTGTCATAAAGGCTGCAAATAATGCCAATGCTGTTAAGGCAGCAGAACCAATTGCAAATCCTTTTCCGATTGCTGCAGTTGTATTTCCTACTGCATCTAATTTATCTGTTCTTTGACGAACTTCTTTTGGCAATTCAGCCATCTCAGCTATACCACCTGCGTTATCAGAAACTGGTCCGTATGCATCTACTGCTAACTGAATTCCAGTATTTGAAAGCATTCCTACTGCTGCAATTGCAATACCGTAAAGTCCTGCAAAGTGATGTGCTCCGATGATCGCAGCTGCTAAAATAAGAATTGGAATTGCAGTTGATTGCATCCCTACTCCTAAACCAGCAATAATATTTGTAGCTGCTCCAGTTACTGATTGATCTACTATAGATTGTACTGGCTTAGTTCCTGTACCTGTATAAAATTCAGTAATCATACCAATCAACAATCCTGATACAAGTCCACAAATAACTGCATAAAATACTCCTGAAGAAGCATATTCAACTCCAGTAAATGACCAAGTCGCAGGAAGCATCATTTGTACAATAAACCATGTTGCTACCAACATCAAACCAGCAGAAACAAATTCTCCCATGTTTAATGCTTTTTGTGGATCGCCACCTTCTTTTACTTTTACGAAAAAAGTACCGATGATTGAAGTCACGATTCCAACACCAGCCAAAACTAATGGCAATAAAACTGCATTCATTCCTCCATACTCATTTGCACTTTCAAATCCTTGCATTCCAATAAATGCTGCACCTAATACCATAGTTCCAATGATAGAACCAACATATGATTCAAAAAGGTCAGCTCCCATACCTGCAACATCTCCCACATTATCACCTACGTTATCCGCAATAGTTGCTGGATTCAAAGGGTGATCTTCAGGAATACCTGCTTCTACTTTTCCTACCAAATCCGCACCTACATCGGCAGCTTTAGTATAAATACCTCCACCTACACGTGCAAATAATGCGATAGAAGAAGCTCCAAAAGAGAATCCAGTTAATACTGTAATTACTCTTGTTACACTTGCTTGATCAGCTGTTCCAAATTGAGCACTATATAAAATGAATAAAATACTTAATCCTAAAACTCCCAATCCAACAACTCCCATTCCCATTACAGCTCCTCCAGCAAAAGCTACTTCTAAAGCTTTTCCTAAACTCGTTCGAGCTGCATTAGTTGT